>JAOZRF010000476.1:1318-2483 GCA_029940245.1 Desulfobacula sp. | reverse complement strand
AAGATAATGATTTTGAGATAATTAGTATAGAACGGAATGGAAATTATTTTGAATTCATTGCCCAGGAAATTTACAGGATACCGGCCACTTCGAAACGTTACTCAGACAGCAGACCAAATCCAGTTGAATTGTTCAGCATGTTTATTCTGCAAAGAATGCTATTGCGTTTCAGTAAAAGGAATAAGGGCTCATCAGAGCTTTTGTGTTTTGGATATCATGTGCATGCTATAAAAGATTAACCCTGAAACCCTAATGGTGAAGCCTTGGTGACTATTTTTCAGGTGGCACAATAATGATCATTTCTCAAGTTCTTGGTGGACTGGGTAATCAGATGTTCCAGTACGCAGCAGGCCGGGCCCTGGCTTTGGAGCGCGGACAGCATCTGCTGCAGGATATCTCAGGCTTTAAAGGTTTTGCAGAGATAATGGTGCCCCGGGAGTTTGAGCTTGATCGGGTTTTTAATATTTCAGGGGAAATTGCCACTGAAACAGAAGTGCGCAAAATCCTGGGCCGGCAGTTTCCATTTCAAATTCAGCGGATTTTAGCAAAATCCTTTATGGCGGTTTTCCGTTGCCGGGGATTTGTGGTTGAGCCCCATGCCCATTATTGGCCGGGGATAAAGAAGGTGCCCCGGGACTGTTATCTATATGGGTATTGGCAATCAGAGAAATATTTTAATGAGGTTGCTCCTGTGATTCGCGCTGATTTCAGGTTTAAGTCTCCTCTGACAGGCAAGAATGCTGATTTTGCAGCGCAAATGGGCCAGGTAAATGCAGTGAGTCTGCACGTGCGGCGGGGTGATTATGTCACAAATCCAAAAACCATGGCCATGCATGGATTGTGTTCTATTGATTATTATCAGGCAGCCATTGGATACATTGTTGAGCGAGTTGAACAGCCTTGTTTTTTTATTTTTTCCGATGACATCTCCTGGGTAAAAGAACATTTGAAAATAAATTTTCCCTGTCAATATGTCAGTCATAATTGTGGCAAAGAAAGTTATAATGATATGCACCTTATGAGCCTGTGCCGGCACCACATCATTGCCAACAGCTCTTTTAGCTGGTGGGGGGCCTGGTTGAATCCGAGAGAGGACAAGATCGTGGTGGCGCCGCAAAACTGGTTTGCCAATAACATGAACAACAATATTAAGGATCGATTCCCG
>JAOZRF010000476.1:0-1218 GCA_029940245.1 Desulfobacula sp. | reverse complement strand
TTTTTAATGTGTGTGAATAAGTTGACCCCTTTTGTCGGCGATGCTGTAAAAAGTGTTCTGGCCCAGACCGATCCTGATTTTGATTTTATTATTGTTGCAAATAACTGCAAAGAAGATCTATGGCAGTTTTTAAATGGTTTCCATGATCCCAGGATTAAACTGTACCGCACCAGAATAGGACAGCTCTCGTTCAACCTTAACTATGGGTTGAACCTTGCAAAGGACGGCTATGTTCTGCGTATGGACGCTGATGATATTGCATTGCCTGACCGACTGGAGCTTACAAAATTGCTATTGTCTGATCATGGCTATCCGGATTTGCTGGGGGGGACTTCTATTTTGATCAACACTTCAGGCCAGGAAATCGGTCATGAGGGTAGTTCGGGTAATGACGCTGAAATAAAAGCCTCTTTCTGGTGGAAAAACAGGATAATTCACCCGGCGTGCTGTTTTAAGGTGTCGTCTGTCATGGATCTTGGCGGATATTGCAGTGGTTTTATGTCTGAAGATTATGACCTCTGGTTAAGGGCGTGCCGAAGTAAAACTTTTACTTTCTGTAATGTTGATGTGCCATTTATAAAATACAGGATTAATCCAGGTCAGGCCCGGGGTAAATCTCTGGCCTATGCTGAAGTGGCAGGGGATATGCTGAGAGAAGCGCTTATGTTGAATTCTTTTAAAATGCTTTTGGGATCTGTGCTGCTTTGTTTTAAAAAATATATTAAAGGAAAAGATTAATCAGGTGAATTTGAAAATTATGGGAAATATTTTATAAGCTATGTGTGGATTTGCAGGGTTCATAACACGGGCAACCCTTGGAAGGGAATGCCTTGAAAGCCGGGTTGAGGTTATGAATAAGGCCATTACCGCACGGGGGCCGGATGATGCCGGTGTGTGGGTTGATCCTGATGCTGGTATTGCACTGGGCCATAGACGTCTATCTATTATTGATCTGTCTCCCCTGGGCAGACAGCCCATGGTATCAAGATCCGGCCGGTATGTCATTGTTTTCAATGGAGAGATTTATAATTATCAGGATCTGGCCGGGATACTTGAAAAACAAGGATATTCCTGGCGTGGGCATTCTGATACAGAGGTCCTTCTGGCTGCCTTTGAATTCTGGGGGGTCAAAGAAACCCTTGAACAGTGTAATGGTATGTTTGCCCTTGCCTTGTGGGATCAAAAAGAGAGAAGCATTTTTCTGGCCCGGGACAGGAT
>JAOZRF010000083.1 GCA_029940245.1 Desulfobacula sp. | reverse complement strand
AAGGTCAAATGGTCGAAAAGCGATAAAAAAAGCATCGCTTTGGAATGTTGTTCCGAAATACATGGCGATGGCGGCATCTCTGATAATCCCAAGAACGCGGCTGCCAAAAGTAAAAATGGTCAGCAATACTGTATTTTTTAATATTTTTTCCACAAGTTTTCCTTGACAAAAATCAACAATACATATATTTTGACAGTCTTGAAAGTAAGATAAACTTTTAAATTCAATACACTTAAACAAGGAGCAAAACCAAGTTGGCTAACCATAAATCTGCAAAGAAACGTGCAAAACAGAGTCAGATAAGACGGCTTAGAAACAGATCTGTAAGAACCTCTCTTAAAAATTTGGAAAAGACCCTTCGCACTGCAAAAGAGGCGGGTAATGACGATAATGATGAACTCATGAGAAAAACTCAATCTGCCATTCATAAAGCCGGTAAAAAAGGTGTCATCCATAAAAAGACTGCTTCCAGAAAGATTTCAAAACTGTTTAAATTCATGAATGCATAGCCTTCAGGGGCTTTTTCATTCAAACAATATAAGACAGGATTTATATTAATAAAATATAAATCCTGTCTTAATCATTTTTATACTAAAAATTATTCATCATCTTGCTGATTAATTTTTCAGCACTTCGAACGGCTATTTTATCCACAGCTACCTTTTTGTTGCCTTCATCCGTAATTTTATTTACAGATACAGTATAATTATCATATGATGTAAAATCTGATGCAGACCAGATCACTTCGCCATCCTTGTTGATCAGTTTCAAATCCACTGTTGCAAAAATTCTTCTCTCCAAGACAGATTCTGTTGTTGAACGAGACAAGGTGGCAAATGTAATTGCTTTTATGGTTCCTTCAAGAAAAGCAGATGCACGGGATTCGTCTACAACTTTGGTATCCGTCTTTTGAATGATCTCCTGAATTAATGCATTGGTAAATGCGATTCCTGCTCCTGTTTCAGAACTTTTATTTTTCAAAGCCCTTACAGCAACAAGACTCACATCTTTGTTAATATATCCGCCGCCTTCAAACCGATACCCGCAGGAAGCAAAAAATACAGCCAGACAGGCAAATAAAATCCATTTTAATTTTTTCATATTAAACCACAATATTTATAAGTGTTTGTTTCTTTCTAATAACGATAATCTTTTTAGGTTCTTTATCCCCCAGGTGTTTTTTAATTTTTTCATTGGTCAGGGCTGTTTCTTTGATCACAGTCTCCCCAACGTCTGCATCAATTGTAAATGTTGAACGAAGTTTACCATTTATCTGGACAACAACAACAATCTCGTCTGTTTTAAGGGAATCTTTTCGGTATCCAGGCCAGGGTTGTTCAATGATTGAGCCGGTCTTACCCAATTTTTCAAACAATTCTTCACAAAAATGAGGAAGAATGGGAGACAGCAATAAAAGAATATTTTCAAGGCTGAACAGAATCACTTTTTTCGTTTCATCGTCTGTAGAGTCAAGATCAATCGCATACAAAGCATTTACAAGCTCCATTACAGCAGAAATAGCCGTGTTAAAATGAAAGCTTTTATCGATATCATCCGTGACCTTTTGTATGGTCTGATTTGCTTTGATATAAATAGCTTTTGCCTGTTCTGATGATAGTTCTGAAGCAGCACCTGTAAAGGGTTTAACACCATCTATTTTTTCCAGACATTCCAGGGCCAGCCGCCACACCCGGTTTACAAATCTATTGCTGCCTTCAACCCCGTCTTCACTCCATTCAAGGTCTCTTTCAGGTGGAGCCGCAAAAAGGCAGAACAGCCTTGTCACATCTGCCCCATATTTTTCAAGCAGCTCATTGGGATCAACTACATTTTTCTTGGATTTGGACATTTTAATGACCCTGCCCACTTCCACAACTTTGTTGCATTTTGTGCATACAAAATTGCCATTGTCTTCTTTCAAGGCTTCTTCAGGGAAAAGATATCCATGATCAGGACAGGTCATGGTTTCCTTGCAGACCATGCCCTGGGTCAAAA
This sequence comes from Desulfobacula sp., assembly GCA_029940245.1. GTDB lineage: Bacteria > Desulfobacterota > Desulfobacteria > Desulfobacterales > Desulfobacteraceae > Desulfobacula. The sequence goes on along the minus strand of JAOZRF010000083.1, from coordinate 7,366 downwards.
GCCTTGTAAACGGTTCTTTAAAATCGATTATTCCAAGGGTATGCAGAACCCGCATAAAATATCGTGAATATAATAAGTGAAGCACTGCATGTTCTACCCCTCCGATGTATTGATCCACTGGAGCCCAGTATTTTACAGCTTTAAAATCAAAAATACCCTCATCATATCTGGGCGAGCAATACCTTAAATAATACCAGGAGGATTCAACAAAGGTATCCATGGTATCTGTTTCTCTTTTTGCATCCTTTCTGCCACATTCAGGACAGGTGGCTTTTAAAAAACTATCAAGATACGGCAAGGGAGATCCACCTTTTTCAAGAAGATTGGCATCTTCAGGAAGCCTTATGGGAAGATCCGCCTCAGGAACAGGAACCGCCCCGCAATCAGGGCAGTGAATAACAGGGATCGGTGCCCCCCAGTATCTTTGTCTTGAAATTCCCCAATCTCTTAATCTGTATGAAACCGCCTTTTTCCCCCTGCCCTTTTTTTCCAGCCAGTCCGTGATCACATCCATGGCTTTTATACTGTCTAAGCCATTAAATTCACCTGAATTTACAAGAAGCCCCTCACCCGTGTATGCCTGGTCCATTGTATTACCATCAAGCTTTTCCCCATTTGGTTGAACCACAACCCTGATTTCCAGCCCATATTTTCTGGCAAAATCAAAATCTCTCTGATCCCCTGCCGGGACAGACATGATAGCACCGGTTCCATATCCCATCAGAACAAAATTGGCAGTATAAACAGGGATCTTCTCGCCCGTTGCAGGATTAATGCAAAAGGCCCCGGTAAAAACACCTTCTTTTTCATATTTTTCCAGGCCTTCGGCAGATCTTTCCTGGGTGGATATCTTTTGAACAAAAGCTGCTACTTCATCTTGTTTTTGTGTCCCCTTTGAAAGATTTTCAACCAGAGGATGTTCCGGCGCAAGGCACATGAAGGTTGCACCAAAAACAGTATCCGGCCTTGTTGTAAAAACTTCTATATCATTGTCCTGGCCATGGATTTTAAATTTTAATTCAGATCCAACACTTCGACCGATCCAGTTTTTCTGCATGACAGTTACCTTATCTGGCCATCCAGGCAGTTTATCACAATGAACAAGCAGATCCTGGGTATAATCTGTAATTTTAAAAAACCATTGCCACAATTTTTTTTGCTGAACCGTTTGCGAACATCTCCAGCATTTATCCTGTTCAACCTGTTCATTGGCAAGAACTGTCTGGCATTTCTCACACCAGTTCACATAGGATTCCTTCCTATATGCCATTTTATTTTCCAGCATTTTAAGAAAAAGCCATTGCTCCCATTTATAATATTCCGGCCGGCAGGTGGCAATCTCACGGTCCCAGTCATATGAAAACCCCATTTTTTTTAGCTGTTTTCTCATAGCGTTTATATTATCATAAGTCCAGGCTGCCGGGTGGGTGTTGTTATCAATGGCTGCATTTTCAGCAGGCATTCCAAATGCATCCCACCCCATGGGATGGAGAACATTAAATCCCTTCATCCGTTTGTATCTGACCACTACATCACCAATGGTATAATTGCGCACATGACCGATATGTATTTTACCGGAGGGGTAAGGAAACATCTCCAATAAATAATATTTTTCTTTTAAAGGGTCTTCTATAACCTTAAAAAGCTGATTTTCTTTCCAGTATGCCTGCCATTTGGGTTCTACCAATTCCGGATGGTACCGCTGTTCCATTACCCTTACTCCTTGTGAAAGCTTGCTCTATATTAAATTATCATCTCTTTATTTAAGTTTTTATAGATGCCACAATCAAACGCAAATAGCAAGAAAATCAAGAGATAAATATTGACCAAAATCAGTATTAATGATATATAGAATAGTTTTTGTACAATGCCTGACAGGCGGGTGTTGTTTTTTTGTATTTAATCCTTGCTCTGACAAATAGTCAGGGCTTTATATCCGTAAGGAGAAAAAATGAGGAAGTATGAAACTGTTTTTATTGCTGACCCTGATCTTCAGGACCAAACTCGTGCCGACCTGTTTGAAAAAGTCAGGAATATTATTGCCAAAGAAGGTGGTATTCTTACAAACTTTGATGAATGGGGCAACAAAAAGCTTGCCTATGAAATCAAGAAAAAATTGCGGGGTCATTATGTATGTGTCACATACGGTGGCACGGGCAAGCTTATAAAAGAACTTGAAAGAAATTTCCGCCTTAGTGATGATGTACTCAAATTTATGACAATCCTTCTTTCTGATGATGTAACGGCAGAACAACTTGAAAAAGAAATCCAGGAAGCCCTGGACCAATCCAAACAGGCAACCGAGCCAGACAAAGAATCTGTTGAAGACGAAAAGCCTGATGAAGATGCTTCTCTTGATGATGAAAAAGTTGAAAAAACCGACGACAAAACAGAATAATTAAGATTGGAGGATAATAATAATGTACGATGATAATAATAGAACACAAAGAGGTGGCGGTAAAAACAAATTTTATCAACGCCGGAAAATATGCAGATTCTGTGTGGATAAGGATCTTAATATAGACTATAAAACCCCGAAAGCACTCAGACAATTCATTACAGAAAGGGGAAAAATAATTCCCAGAAGAATTACCGGTACCTGCGCCAGACATCAGCGCCAGCTTACTGTTGCAGTCAAACAATCTCGCCAGATCGCTCTGTTGCCGTTTGTTGGCAGACCCATGTATTAAAATTTAGTTTTCAGGAGCAATGCAGGTGACTGGCACACTAATACAACCAACCATAATTAAAAATATCTTGACCGGTATCCTATTATGTATATTGATCATTGCCATCATATATATCATGCCGTTGATAGGTATTTTTGCCTGGATGGTACTTCCTTTGCCTGTTTTATTTTACAGGCTTAAGACAGGAAGAAACAGCAGCGGCATTATAATGGCCGCCACTATGGCAATGTTGGTTGTATTTACCCGGAACTTTGCATTTAATACGCTTTACTTTGGTTCCTTATTGATGACAGGTTTTTTCCTTGGAGAATTTATAGAGAAACACTTGGGTATTGAAAAAATTATGCTCTACACCTGCTTTGCAGTTCTTGGAACCTGTGCAGCGGTTTTGTTTATTTATTCTTTAACTTATGCCCAGGGAATTGAACACTTGATTTCAAATTATGTTTCAAGATATCATGCATTGTCATCTCAGCTTTTTTCAGAATCAGCACAATTTTATCCGGAAATAAAAATTGATAAGCAAATGTTAGAACAAGCAAGTTCATTGTTTGTTCTTATTTTTCCGGGAATATTTATCAATTCATATCTTACAATGGTATGGCTCAACATTATATTGATAAAAAAAGTGCTGTTTAAAAAAGGCATCATTGTTAAAAGCATTGAAAATTTAAATCAATGGAAAGCACCGGATTATATGATATTTGGTGTGATTGCGTTATCTATTTTGATATTTTTACCCATATACATACTAAAAATAATTGCCATAAATATGTTGATTATTTTAATGTTTGTATATTTTTTTCAGGGAATTGCAGTGGTATCATTTTTTTTTCAAAAAAAAAGAGCCCCTTTTGCATTAAGATTTTTTATTTACACATTAATTGCGATTCAACCTCTTTTCATGTTCCTTGTTATTGGATTTGGATTGTTTGATACATGGATCAATTTTAGAAAACTTGATATGGCTATGTAATAAAAAAATAAACTAAAAGTCAGCCCCATTTAAAAAAACGGCTGAATCTTTTTGGAGGTTTAAATGAGAATTATACTAAAAGAAACCATTGACACACTGGGCATTGCAGGAACAGAATGTGAAGTGGCGGCAGGGTATGGCCGCAACTATCTTCTGCCCCAGGGAAAAGCAATTATTGCGACACCCCAGAACAGAAAAGTCATGGAACAGACAAAAGCAAAGCTTGAACTTCAAATTGCCAAAGAAAGAAAGATTGCTGAAGAAATCGCTGCTAAAATTAAAAATATTGTATGTACAATTAAAGCTAAAGTTCATGAAGAATCACGTCTTTACGGATCAGTCACTTCCCATGACATCAAAGATTCTTTGAACCTTCAGGACATAATTCTGGAACGTCGTTCTATTCTTCTTGCAGAACCAATAAAAGAAATCGGAGAATACAAAGTGCCCATTCGTCTTTACAAAGATGTTGAGCCTGAAATTACAGTCAAGGTTATCCCGGAAGAAAAAGAAGGAAAATAATGTTTAAATTTCATCCGGGAAAATGGTTAAATTTTCCCGGATGTATTTTTTGAAATTATATTGTGCTTAAAAAAAAAAAAACATAACTCAAGATCCCCTCTTAAGCAAGACGCCTCCCCATGATATTGATGCGGAAGAATCAATATTAAGTGCTATATTTATTAATAATGACAGCCTTCTTGATATTATAGACATTCTGTCCTTTGAAGACTTTTACAAAGGTGCACATAAAAAAATATTCAAAGTAATTATAGAACTTGCCGGCAAAGAAGAGCCTGCAGATCTTGTTACTGTTGCCAATAGGCTCAAAGAAAAAGGAGAACTTGAAACTATTGGTGGGGCCGCATATCTTGCTGCCATCTCCGATGCAGCTCCCATTGCGGTAAATGCCGTCCATTATGCCCGAATAATTAAAGGCAAAGCCTCTTTAAGACAATTGATAACTGCCTCATCTGATATTATTGAAAAATGTCTAAAGGACAAAGGCGATTTTGAAGATATTATTGATTTTGCTGAAAGCTCAATTTTTAATATTTCAGAAAAAAAATCCGGCACTGCCTTTAAAAACCTGGGAGAATTGATCAATTTAAATATTGATAAACTTGAAGCGCAACAGGGAAAAGATGGTGGGCTTTCAGGCCTGTCTTCCGGATATCCAAAATTAAACCAGATTACTTCTGGATTGCAAAAATCTGATTTGATTATTCTGGCAGCACGACCAAGCATGGGGAAAACTGCTTTTGCGTTGAATATTGCCAGAAACGTTGCCCTTGAAGAACGTAAACCAGTTGCTGTTTTCTCTTTGGAAATGTCCAATGAACAGCTTTCCATGAGATTGCTTACCTCCGAGGCCCGCATAGATTCAAACAGGCTTAAAACTGGCTTTATCAGCCAGGAGGACTGGCAAAATGCAACAGATGCCGCTGGTATTTTAAATGAATTGCCCATTTTTATTGATGATACACCCAACATTACCGTGATGGAAATAAGAGCAAAAGCAAGAAAACTTTATCAACGGCATAATGAACTGGGGCTGATTATTGTAGATTACCTTCAGCTCATGAAACCCCCATTCAGAACTGATAGAAGAGACCTTGAAATTGCTGAAATATCAAGGTCTCTAAAAGCACTTGCAAAAGAACTGGATGTCCCGGTCATTGCTTTATCTCAATTGAATCGTATGCTGGAACAAAGATCTGATAAACGTCCCATGTTGTCTGATCTTCGCGAGTCAGGCGCGCTGGAGCAGGATGCAGATATTGTCGCCTTTATTTATCGGGATGAGGTATACAATAAAGAGCCGGATAATCCTAAAAAAGGAACGGCTGAAATTATTGTTGCTAAAAATAGAAATGGTGCTACAGGCACAGCATTTATGCATTTTCTTGGTCAATTTACCCGTTTTGAAGAACTGGCACCAAATTCATACCAGGAATTTGAATGAGAAAAACATTATACGGCAACACGTCTGGTCTTAAAAACACCCAGATCAAAAGAATAGAAAATCTTTATACCTGCAACACGCCGCACGAATATATTATAGATCCTGAACTTGCACAATTGTCTGTAGAACTATCCCATGAAATAAGAAGGCAGATTGGTCTGCTCATCGACCGAAATGGAAAGGTAGTTTATGTCATTGTAGGAGATTTTCACAAAATTGATATTCCCATAACTTCTGGATATATGGCCCTGCCCGGAAATCTCAAAGGGCTTCGCCTGATTCATACCCATTTAAAAAATGAACCATTAACAAGGGATGATCTAACAGATCTTGCGCTTTTGCGCCTGGATTATATAACGGCTATCTGCATCACATCAGATGGTGAACCCGGAATCGTTTATTCCGGACATATCCTTCCAGATGAGGATTCAGCTCCATATCAAATTCTTGATCCAGCTAGCATTCAAAATCTGGACATTGATTGTCTGTCTCAAATTCTGGCCCTTGAATCTGAACTGACACGGAAAAATCATTTATACAAACCTGAATCCGGAATCGAAAATGCATTTTTAATAAACGCGACAACACTTGATCCAAAAGAAGCCTTAGCTTCCATGGATGAGCTTAAAGAACTTTGTAAAACATGTTCCATCAATGTGATTGGTACATCTATTCAAAGAAGAAAAACCATTGATCCAAAATTTGTGGTGGGTAAGGGAAAGCTTTCCACACTGATTATTGAGGCGATTCAAAGATACGCCACCATACTGGTGTTTGATCGGGAATTATCATCATCCCAAATTCGTTCCATTACAGATTTTGTTGAAATAAAAGTCATTGATCGTACCCAGTTAATCCTTGATATCTTTGCCAAACAGGCAAAATCCAGGGAAGGTAAATTCCAGGTTGAACTTGCCCAGATGGAATATCTTCTGCCGCGACTGATCACTAAAAATACAGCCATGTCACGTTTGACCGGTGGAATTGGCGGCAGAGGTCCTGGTGAAACAAAGCTTGAAATCAACCGGCGGCGGGTCAGAGAAAAAATTAATCAATTAAAAAAAGAAATCCTTAAAATTCGAAAACAAAGACGGCAACAAAAATCCAGACGTAAAAGAAATGATCTGCCCATTATCTCAATTGTTGGCTATACAAATGTCGGCAAATCAACACTTTTGAATACCTTGACCCAAAGCAAAATCATGGCAGCCGACCGGCTGTTTGCAACCCTTGATCCATCCAGCAGACGGCTAAGATTTCCCAAAGATATGGAAGTCATTATCACAGATACTGTAGGGTTTATCCAGGATCTTCCAAAAGAATTGATGGAAGCATTCCATGCCACCTTGGAAGAACTTTCCGATGCCAATATCATCCTGCATGTGATAGACATAAGCAATCCCAGATACCAGCAGCAAAAAGAGTCTGTTGAAAAAATTTTAAAAAATTTAAAATTAGATAATATTCCTACCGTGTATGTATTCAATAAAATAGACAGGGTTGACCTTGATTCGTTTGATAATAAATGGTTGTTAAACCAGGGGGTTCTTATTTCAGCCACTCAACGGGAAAGCTTGACACCATTGATAGACAAATTGGAATCAATGCTATTTTTATAAAAAATTAATTGTTGACCAATAGATTTTTTTACACTAAATAAACAAAAAAAGTAACTTAACTCAACTTTCGGAGTTGGCAGATTTGAGTGGGGTCAGACTTGCATTATTGCATTTT
>JAOZRF010000082.1 GCA_029940245.1 Desulfobacula sp. | reverse complement strand
TCCAGATTTGAGTGGGGTCAGGATTTGAGTGGGGTCAGGATTTGAGTGGGGTCAGGATTGCATTATTGCATTTTTTTTGTCGATTTTTTGATAAAAACACAATAAAACAAGCCTGACCCCCCGTATGCAAGGACTTATGGCCGAAAGTTAAGTTAAATTATTGTTTATAGATAAAGGACTGAACTTGATGAAAAAAAACATACTGGTGTCAAGACAATACCCCAGGGAGGGAATACGTCTTCTGGAAAAAGAGGATTTTCTTCTCACAATATGGGAAAAACAAAGACCCATGACACAAAACGAGCTTATCGAACAGGCAAAGACCCATCATGCCCTGCTCTGCACCCTCACCGACAAGATTGACAAGCATTTTTTAGAACAATGCCGCCACCTTGAAATCATCTCTCAATTTGCCGTGGGCTATGATAATATTGATATTGCCGCAGCTACCCGCTTTGGCATTCCCATCGGGTTTACACCGGATGCCATGAGCGAAGCCACGGCAGACATTGCCTTTGGCCTGATGATCGCTGTTGCAAGAAAAATGTTTTTTCTGCATAAAACCATTATCAATGGCCAATGGGGATATTTCAATCCCACGGGCAAGCTTGGAGTTGAACTGAAAAACAAAACTCTGGGCATTTTCGGGCTTGGCCGGATCGGTGTTAAAATGGCCCAGCGCTGTAAAAATGCCTATAATATGGATATTATTTATCATAACCGAACCCGGAATAAGGATGCTGAAAAACTTTTAAATGCAAGCTATGTCGAATTTGACGATCTTCTTTTGAAAAGCGATGTGCTTTCGGTTCATTGTGCGTTGACTTCTGCAACCAAAAAAATCTTTAACAGGTCCGCCTTTCAAAAAATGAAACCTTCGGCAATTTTTATTAATACTGCCAGGGGCCCTATCCATCATGAAAAAGACCTGGCCCATGCAATACAAGCGGGTGATATCTGGGGAACCGGCCTGGATGTGACAAATCCTGAACCCATGCAAAAGGATAACCCGCTTCTATTTATGGAAAATGTCTGCATTCTTCCCCATGTAGGATCAGGAACAATAGAGGCCAGGAATCAAATGTCTGTATTGGCAGCCATGAATATCATTGACTTTTATTCAAACAGGCAGGTGCCGCATATCGTCAATCCAGAGGTCCTGGAATCATGACCCCTGAAAGACAGACAACATGCACTTCTCGTAACAGGTGCAGAGCCCTGTGAAAACAATGCAAAAGGCGTTTTCACTACACTTTATTGTTGTCACAACCGGTATATCACGAATGTAAACCTGACAGCATTGTCAAGCAGGCTACTAGGGGGCTAGCTGTTGTCCAGAAGATGTCGAATCAGCTTCAGGGACTCTTCTCTACTAAAAGGTTTCATTAAAAAACCGTCAACACCCATGTCACGATAATTATCATTGTTGATCTGTTCGCTGAAACCTGTAGAGATGATGGCTGGGATATCAGGTCTGATCTGTTTAATCCTGTGTGCCAGTTCCAAACCTGTCATGGTCGGCATTGCCATATCGCAGATGACAATGTCGAAAATCCAGGGTCGGGCTTTAAATTCATTCAGTGCACCAAGGCTGCTGACAAAAGGTGTGACACTGTACCCATACCGTTCAAAGACCTTTTGCTGGACATGCACAATAAAAGATTCATCATCAATAAAAAGAATTGATTCATTCCCGCGCAGATTCTTATTGTTTATCATTGTAACCTATGTTTGTCATCCTTAAGGCAGTCAAAATGTTCTGGTACCACAGGGATAGTTCTATGAACCCGGAAGTCTTTAACATGAACTTTGTTTCTGCATGCTCTTTCCAGTTTTTTTTCAATCTTTTATCCTGGTTGAAAATTTTCCAATAATCAGTATCCAGTAAAATATTCATGAAAGACAAATCCATAATTCCCTAAAAGAAAATAAGAGCAATGATTGTGCCATGTAAATACAAAAATCAATATCGAGTCAAGTATCTTAATTTATAATATAAAAACCTCTTTATGGTGCAATTGAGAACTCCAGAAAATAAAAAAAATGCACAGGTTTATGGACTCAAATCAATCCAAAAACAACACAAAACATATAAGTACTTGAAATACATATAAAAAAAAGTGTGCCTATGAACATAGACATTTTGCACACATTTATATGCAAAATGTGGGGGACAAGGCCCTGCGGCATAAAATGAGGGAAAAAAGAAGTAAAATTCACATTTTAAGTTTTTGCGATTTCACCTGCACATAAGGCTGTGCACTCCCAAAAGGTCTTTATTTGTATACTGCTTTAACTTTTATAAAATATTTCTTTAATTTTAAATAGTTATAAAATATTTTCTAAGAATGCTATCCTTGGTCCATGCCTTGCTCTATCTATGAACAACGAAACGATAATTGTATTGAGTTTTTAATTAACATTTTGAATTAACCATGAGAGTAAAGGAGAAAACAATGAAAAATTTAATGGTAAAATTATTTGTAATTGGTGTTTTGATTGCCGGATATGCAATGCCTGTTCTTGCTGGTGGCGGCGGCGGACCCTACTAATTTTTTTTTAAAAAAGTGCCTGTTTATTAGTTCAGGTTAAAAAAAACACGGAATCATTTCTTCCGTGTTTTTTTTATTATTTGGCAATGTGTCATAGCTTATAGATTTTTTTAAAATTTGGGATACTTGCATTTAGACCTCCCATATGGTAAATTTTTTCCTCTTGAAACACATATCAGTTAAGGAGGAAAGATGAACCTGTCAAACCTGTTTTCACTCTTTTTTACTATTTTTTTTCTCTTAAATCTGGTTATCCTGCCAGGATGTACTAACCAGGAAGAAAATAAAACAACACAAAAGGCTGTATCCGAACCTGTACCAATCCGGGGCGGCATTTACCGTGTACCTTTACCAAGTAATCCTGCCACCCTTGATCCTGCATATGTTCAGGATATCTATGGAATCGCGCTTGTCCATCAGATTTTTGACGGGCTTGTCCGGTTTGATCCCTATCTTTCGGTTTTACCTGGCCTGGCTGAAACATGGCAGGTAAAAGAAAAAGGGAAAGTATATCGTTTTACCTTAAGAAAAAATGCCCGGTTTCACAACCTTGATCCTGTTACTTCCGAAGATGTTATTTTTTCCTTTAAAAGGCTTTTGCGGGCACAGCCTGCTCCTGCCGTACTGCCCCATCTGCTTAAAATTGTCGGGGCAAAGGAATACAAAGCCGGAACCCGGGAAAATGTTCCAGGACTGGAAATTGAAAATGATACGGTTTTGCAGGTCCACCTGGAAGAATCCCATGTGCCCTTTCTGACTGCATTGGGCATGTACCAGGCTGCTATTGTTCCCCAGAAAGAGGTGATCCGGCTTGGGGATGAATTTGGCAAAAATCCCATGGGAACCGGTCCGTTCAAATTTGTATCCTGGGATAGGGACAAATCCGTCCGGCTTAAGCAGTTTAAAGAGTATTATGCCGGACCTGCCTATCTGGATGAGATTCATTATAAAATTTATCCAAAGGGCCAAGACTTAAAGGAGTTAACGGATTTTCAGCAAAGCAATATTGAAGAAATGGCAGTCTACGGGGATCGCAAAGAAAAACTTTCAGATACAAAAGGGCTTCAATGGTTTCACAGACCTTCTTTGAGTCTTTTTTTTTACGGCATAAATGTAAAACATCCCAATCTTGCAAATCCTGACCTTCGAAAAGCACTTTGCCTTGCCATTGACCGCATTACATTTGTCAACCAGGTCTATAAAGGCCGGTTTGAAATTGCAAAAACCATCTTACCCCCAGGCATGCCAGGATATAATCCATTGAATAAAATAGAGGACAACAACCCTGATCTTGCCCGCAAACACTTGAACAAACTCCCTGGCAAGACCCTTGAGAATCTGCCTGAACTGGAGATTGTTTCAGCCTTTAAAACCCCAAGGGTTGAACAGGAAATGTCTATGATCAAAGACTTCTGGGCCGGGCTCGGCATAAAGCTCAGGGTAAAATATATCAATGACTGGAAAAAATTTGAAGCCTATTTAAGATCAGACTCGGTCCAGATCTACCGGTATGCCTGGTTTGCAGACATGCCTGATCCGGACAGCTTTTTATATTCTCTTTTTGCCTCTGAATCCCCAACCAATTTCATGAAGTTTCAGGATAAAAAAGTGGATCAGATGCTCTTGACTGCCAGAGGAATTGTGGACCCGGTTAAGCGGGCAAAGATGTATCAGAAGATCGAAGCAACCATCATGGAGTCAGCTCCCCTGATCCCGCTTTTTTATATGAGTGTGGACCGGGTGTATCAACCCTATGTTAAATCCGTTAAAGTAAGTGCCCTGGGAGCCCATACCATGCAGCTCAATAAAATCTGGATAGACAAATCCACACAAAATGACTGAATATTTACAAAAAAAGGACTTGCACCCTGAAAAGAAACATCATGGTGAGTCCGGCAGCAAGGAAAATATATTTAAAAAATCAAGATTTATTTCCCTGCGCTATCGATTTATCCTCATCACCTCAATTATGCTCCTGCTCTTGCTGACAACCCTTGCCCTGGTCCTGGGAATGCTTCAAACCAGGACTATTCGGGGCCGGATTGAGAAACAGGGACTGGCCGTTGCAAAAAATCTTGCTATCATATCCGTTGATCACCTGATCACTTATAATTATGTTGCATTGGAAAAACTTGCCAACCAGGCAGTCAATAACCCCGATATCATTTATGTCATTATCCACGACAAGGAAGGAAAGGTGGCCGGCTACAGTAGAAGGCCTGATCTCCAGAACAGGATACTGACAGACAAGGTCAGCCTGAATGCCATTGAGGTAAAACAACCCCTGATAACAGTCCATGCTCCTGAATCCGGCGCCACTCCTGTCATGGATGTGGCTGTGCCTGTATACCTTCCCGGTTCCCTGGACCGATGGGGAACCATTCGGGTCTGCTTATCCCTTGAACTGATGTACCAACAGATCCGCCAGACCCTTTGGAGCATTCTTATTCTAGGATCTGTGGCTCTTGCCATTGGTATTCTGATCTCCAACTGGGTTGCCCAGCGAGTCACCCGGCCTCTGGAAACATTGGTTAAAGCCACTATTGGAGCAGCCCGGGGCGATTTAAAACAAAAAATTTCCATTCACACCCGGGATGAAGTGGAGATTCTGGCATCCAATTTTTCTTTTATGATCAAGGAAGTCCTGGCACAAAAACAGCAATTGGAAAACCAGCTCAAAAAAATCAAACGATTACAATTATATGCCGAAAAAATACTGGACACAATGAATGACGGCCTTTTGGCCGTTGATATGGAAGGGGTTATTACGGCTGTCAACCCTGCTGCCTGTACCATTCTGGGTATCCCCCCGGACCATACTGTAATAGGCCGCCCTGTTTTGGAATTTTTTGATAATGACATGCAGTTTTCTGCCTATATACAACAATCTCTTGAAAATCCTTCAGGCAGAAACCAGCGCGAGATTCATCTGCAAAGGGGAGAAAATGCAAGGATACTCCTGACAGGCTCAAGTGTTCTTGAATCGGATGAAAAAAACATAAGACAGCTCATATTCAATCTCAATGATATTACTGCCCTTAAAAAGCTTGAAGCTGAAATCCGCCAGACCCAGCGGCTTGCAGATCTTGGAACCATGGCTGCCGGCATGGCCCATGAAATTCGAAATCCCCTTTCTGCCATCAAAACCTATGTGGCACTGCTGCCGGAAAAAATTAAAAAACCAGGTTTCCTGGAAAAATTTCAAAGAACCGTTCCCAGGGAAATCAACAGGCTGAACACTCTCATTGAAGAACTCTTAGAGTTGTCAAAACCGCCGAAATACAATTTTAATCCTACAGATATCCGGGAGTTGCTAAGACAGAGCATTGAGTTACTGGAAACTGATTTTAAGGTCAAAGGCATTGCCTGCCAATGGGATATTCCCAATGAACTGCCACAGCTCATGGCAGATGCTGACCAACTTGAAAAAGTATTTATAAATCTCATGCAGAATGGCGCCCAGGCAATGCCGGATGGCGGGGTGATCACCATTCATGTGTTCTGTAAAAACACCAGGGTTGTCATAGATTTCAGGGACACTGGCCATGGTTTTTCACCCGAACTGGCAGAAAATATTTTTAATCCATTTTTTACCACCAAGGCCAAAGGCACTGGACTAGGGCTTGCCATCACCCATAAGGTGGTCTCGGAACATGGGGGGCAGATAGAAGTTAAAAGCAAAAAAGGTGAGGGCGCCTGTTTTTCAGTAAGCCTGCCGGGAATACAGGATTAGGAATCATTTCGGTCCCGGGTAAGATCTAAAGTTTTCATTTTCTGGAGAAGGGTGTTTCTGTGAATTCCAAGAAGTTTTGCAGTCCAGGTCTGATTCCACCGGCAGCTCTGAAGGGCCCGCAGGATGTAGAGACGTTCAAAGGACTGGCGGGCCTGGATTAATCCCTTATTTTTCCCGTTACCATTTTCAGCTCCTTTTATGGATTCCCTGTGGAACAAAAGTTCAAAGGGAAGGTCTTTTTCATCAATGAATTGATTTTCTGTTCCCAGCACCACCATCCGTTCAATAAGGTTTTCCAGCTCACGGATGTTTCCGGGCCAGGGATAGCACTCCAACACGGCAAGGGCATCCGGGGTAAAGCCTTTTACGCTTTTATTCATCTGACGGTTGAACCTGTCCAGAAAAAAATTTGCCAGAAGCGGAACATCACCTTTACGGCTGTGAAGGGGCGGCAGCAATATTGGAACCACATTAAGCCTGAAATAGAGATCATCCCTGAATGTGCCTTTCCTCACCATCTCATCCAGGCTGGTATTTGTGGCGGTAACAATTCGGACATCCACTTTAATAGTGCGATGGCTACCCACCCGTGTAAATTCCCTTTCCTGAATAAACCTTAAAAGCTTTGCCTGGAACTCAGTTTTGAGGCAGGAAATTTCATCCAGAAAAATGGTGCCCTGGTGGGCAAATTCAAATTTACCTATAGTCTGCTTATAAGCTCCGGTAAAAGCTCCCTTTTCATGGCCGAATAATTCTGCTTCCATGAGTTCTGCCGGTATGGATGCACAATTAATGGCAACAAAGGGTTTATCTTTACGCAGGCTCGCATTGTGAACTGCCCTTGCAATCAATTCCTTTCCAGTTCCGCTCTCTCCTGTAATTATGACATTGCTCGATGTTTTAGCAATTTTTGCAACCAGATCAAACACGACAGCCATATTTTTTGCATTGCTGATTATTTTGCCCTGCAATAATCCCGAAGCCGCCTGGGACCTGTGAAAACTGACTTCCTTGACTAGATTTCGTTTTAACAATACCTTTTCAAGACGGTTCAATATAATTTTATGATCAAATGGTTTTGTAATATAATCATAGGCACCGTGTTTAATGGACTTTGTGGCTTCCTGGGCACGATTAATGGCAGAAACCATTATTATATCCAGGTTTCTGTCATGGGCCTTGAGCCTCCTCAAGGTTTCAATTCCATCCATTTCAGGCATTACAACGTCCAGAAAAACAAGATCAAATATCTGGTTTTTAACCTCTTCAATCGCCTTGAACCCGCTGTCAACACAGACGACATCGTAATCATCTTCAAGGATTAACTTTAAAGCATCCCTTATGGCTTCATCATCATCTACCACCAGAATTCGTGCATGCATTGAAACGATATTGTTTACAGCCAAAACGATAATATCCTTATCTTTTTATCCATCCATGTCCCGGGGACAGTTTTTACATCATCACGAATACTACAAATCTTTTTCTTTTACCATAGTTTACAGGAATGACCGAAAGAAATTTTTTTGTAATATCATGCAAATGTTGTATAACAGATAAAATCATAATTATAAAAAAAGGAGCCCCATGAATCTAGACATTTTTAAAACCATGAGCAAAAAAGACCTTCAGGCCTATATTGAATTTCTTTTATGGAACTACAGGGTCATGGATGCATTCTGGTTTATCAAAATTACTGAAAACTTTGATCAGTCAACGGCAGAAAAAATCAATGAACAGGTCTGGGACAAGGTTGCAGGCTATGCTGCCAGGGACCTCAAGGAAAAATTCAATATTTCTGAAAAAGGTCTTACAGGGTTTGTCCAGGCATTAAAATTATTCCCCTGGTGTATTCTTGTGGGCTATGATTTTGTGGGAAAAAAAGATGAAGTAATCATTACAGTGCCATCATGCCCTGCCCAGCAAGCCCGTCTTGTACGCGGCCAGGGCGAATATGTCTGCAAACACATGCACAAAAAAGAATTTGAAGGCTTTGCAACAATGATTGATGAGCGCATTGTTGTAGAATGTGTGTTTGCCCCGCCAGACCCGCATCCGGATGACATGTTCTGTAAATGGCGGTTCACCTTGAAAAATTAAATATGCTCCCCTGACAATTAAGGAATCCTTGTATGAAAGCAGACGACACCATATTTGAAGATATTTTTATGGATTCAAAGACTTAGATCAGACGATCAGACAATGCACGAAGATATTGAGACTTTTGACGGCTTATATGGCAGTTTCTCATCTCTTCATCTGTAAGGTTTAAAATATTTATTGGCGTAAATTCCGATAAATATTTATTTAATTTTAAGAAATGTGCGTTTGCAGAAGCCAGGCTTACCTGTTGCTCCAGAATTATTTTTGAAAGTGAAATAAATCCTTGCGGTCTTGTCCAGTTAGGGGGGGGGAACCATATTTATCCATTATAAAAGCAAATGTCTCATTTGCAAGTATGAGTTTTTTAATATCTTTTTGATTAACAATATCATTCATTTGTTGAAAGCAGATTTTGATTGATCTTGCACCCCATGGGATCACCCTTTCCTATAGTGGCAAAACATTTCAAACAGTCATCACATGGAATAATATCCTGATCATTTTTGCCAAGCATTTTTCCGGCTGTCCGGGGGTCACAAATCATCTGACGACCAATGGCAATCATGTCAATGTCCTCATCTCCCACAGCCGTAACCGCGGACTTGCCAATACCAAACTTGCCCACTGCAATCACGGGAAGTTTGATCTGTTTTTTAAATGCAGCCGTAAGTGCGACATTTGCGCCTGAAGGCTGATCTTTGGGTAAAACCGATGATCCCGTGAGACATTTCTTACCCTTCTTTTCTTTCCAGCCACCCTGGGCAATCAATGAAACGTCAAAAACATCCACACCCTCATCGGCCAGCAGTCTGCCGATAACAAGGGCTTCCTCAAAAGTTTGGCCTCCCGGAATTCTTTCTTCGGCATTGATCCTGAAAAAAATGGGATATCCAGGTCCCAGGTTTTTGCGGACAGTCCTTACTATTTCCAAGGCCAGAGTGGCTCTTCCTCTGGCATCCCCACCATAGCTGTCCTCCCTTTTATTGATCAAGGA
>JAOZRF010000475.1 GCA_029940245.1 Desulfobacula sp. | reverse complement strand
TTGTCATGAACACAGTATGTGCTGCCGGAACTGGAAGTTTTATAGAAGAACAGGCCTTAAAATTAGATTGTCCCCTGCCTGAATACTCTGAGCGAACAGAAGGCGTATCTTCGCCCGTGGCCAGTGACAGGTGCACTGTTTTTATGGAAAGGGATATTAATTATTATTTTGCCCAGGGCTACCGGAAAAATGAAATTCTTGCCTCGGTTTTGCATTCTGTAAGAGATAATTATCTGACAAAAGTGGCAAGCATCGCCAAAATAGGCGATACTATTCTTTTTCAGGGTGCAACAGCTAAAAACAAGGCACTTGTTGCAGCATTTGAACAAAAATTAAAAAAACCCATTCATGTCTCAAAATATTGTCACCTCACAGGTGCCCTTGGCGTGGCCCTACTATTAAAAAAAACACAGATCAAGCCATCCGCTTTTAGAGGATTCGGCTTATGGAAACAAGAAATTCCCGTACGCCAGGAAACTTGTAAATTATGCACAAATCATTGCAAATTAACCATTGCAGAAATAGCGCAAGAAACCGTTGCATATGGTTTCTTGTGTGGCAGAGATTATCAGACAAACAAAATGATTCCAAAAGAAAATACCTATAATCTTTTAAAGATAAGAAAAACTGCCCTTCCAAAAACAGAAAAAGAAACAATTAAACACAATTTTACCATTGGTATTCCTAAAGCACTTCACCTTTTTGAAGACTGCGATTTCTGGGCTCATTTTTTTTCCAGACTTGGAATTAAAACAAAAACAAGTTCAAAACTAAAAAATCCTGTAAAATCAGGAAAAAGTATTGCAACTGCTGAATTCTGTGCCCCTATGGTGGCTTTACATGGTCACGTTCACTATTTAATGGACAAAGCAGACTATATATTTCTCCCATTCTATTTTGAAGAAAAATCAGTAGCAAAAGATGAACGCAGGCAGCATTGCTACTATACTCAATTTGCTCCATCGATTATATCCTGTCTTCCAGATTTTGATAAAAAAAGAATCATTTCTCCCATTACCAATTATCTTTATACGAATTTTCATACCAAACTGGAATTATATAAATCCTTGAAAAAAATATCCTCTGATTTTTTATTTTCTTTTTTTGATATCTCCGCAGCGTATGATAGTGCATTGGAATATAAAAAAAATTGTCAATTAAGCTTTAAAACTTTATATAAGCAATACAAATCCCAGGGTTCAGATATAAATGTTGTTCTTTTGGGAAGGCCCTACACAGTTTTGACCAAAAAAATGAATAACAATATTCCCCAGCTTTTTGAAAATCTTGGGATTAAAACTTTTTTTCAGGATATGCTTGATTTTAAAACCATGGATTTTTCCGACATAGACCCTTTGCTAAAAGAGCTTCATTGGAAATATGCGGCACAAATTCTTAAAGCAGCATATTTTGTTGCTATGTCTGATAACCTTTATCCTGTATATATAAGTTCTTTTAAATGCGCACCAGACTCTTTTGGAATAGATTATTTCAAGCAAATTATGGAAACCTTCCATAAGCCCTACCTTGTACTGGAACTGGATGAACATGATTCCAGTGTCGGGTATGAAACAAGGGTTGAAGCCGCTGTACAATCCTTTAAAAATCATAACAGCTTAAAATCAAAAGAAAAAACAACGGATCTTTCTCACATGCATCCCAATTTTTTATCAAAGATAGACAATAAAACCATTATTTATCCAAACTGGGATTCCTACTCTGGCAGCCTGATTGTTGCTATTTTAAAAAATGAGGGTTTTGATGCCCTTTTAATGGAAGAAACCCATGAAACTCTGAAAAAATGCATGCTGACCAATACAGGACAATGTATCCCTTTGAATGCCGTTGCAGCAGGGTTTATTCATACTATCGAAAAAAATAATCTTGATCCTTCAAATTGTGTGTTATGGTTAAATCCTTCGGACATTGCCTGTAATATTAAAATGTATCCCTATCATATCAAAAAAATTCTTGAAAAAAATGGTAAGGGATTTGAAAAATCTGAAATTTATAAAGGACAGCTATCTTTATTTGATATTTCTTATAGAGCATCAACCAATGCATATTTTGCATATATGTTTGGCGGATTGCTAAGAAACATTGGCTGCAAAATCAGACCTTATGAAATTTTTAAGGGCGAGACTGATCAAGTACTTCCAAAAGCTTTGAAAATTCTGTGTAATGCTTTTGAAAAATCAGAATCAAAAGAAGACGCATTAAAAAATGCAATCCAGCTATTTTTAAACATTGAAATAAGAATTGAATCAAGGCCTAAGATTGCCATTTTCGGGGATCTTTATGTTAGAGATAATGACATTATGAATCAGGATCTGGTTCATTTTATTGAAGACAATGGTGGTGAGGTCATTACAACCTCTTACTACAAATATGCCAAAATCATTGCTAATTCCTATTTTAAAAAATGGTTCAAGGAAGGAAAATATTTAAGTCTATTTTCAAATGGGGCGCTGCTTGTTGCCATGCAGGTCATGGAAAAAAAAT
>JAOZRF010000474.1 GCA_029940245.1 Desulfobacula sp. | reverse complement strand
AAAGGAAAAGCTGATTGATATTCTGAACAGCCTTGATATTTCTTATTTTGTTATTTCACATGAATTTGATTTTGCCAATGCCGTAACCGATAAAATATATTCCATGGAAAACGGCAGGATTTTAAAAGATGATGAAATTCAGATTCATCAGCATGAGCATATCCACAAGCACGGGAAACATCCCCATATTCACAAATAAGGAAGACTAATGGAGGGTGAAATGCCTGTCAAAGAAATAAAAGGCGTTTTGAACCGGGTTCTTGAAATCGATTTGTCGTTGAAAACGGTTTCAACGGTGTTAATTTCCAGGCAATTGAGAAGGATGTATCTTGGGGGAAAAGGGCTTGGGTTAAAACTATTGTATGACCGGTTAAAGCCGGGAATTGATCCTCTGGGTGATCAGAACCTGATTATTCTCACGACAGGGGTTCTGGCAGGCACCAATGCCCCGTGTTCAGGCAGATTTCATGCTGTTTTTAAATCCCCCCTTACAAATATTATCGGGTCTTCTTCCTGTGGCGGATCTTTTGGACGCAAGCTTAAATCAAATGGATGGGATGGACTTATCCTCAGGGGAAAATCTGATAACCCCACAGCCCTTTATATCCATAATGACAAAGTTGATTTTTCAGATGGAACAAATCTTTGGGGAAAAGATATCCTGGCGACCCGGGAGGCTATCGAACAAAAAAATCATGAAACCCTTTTGATCGGACCTGCAGGAGAAAATCTTGTGCGGTTTGCCAGTGTGGCATCAGGCCACAGGTATCTTGGAAGAGGAGGCCTGGGGGCTGTCATGGGATCAAAAAATCTTAAAGCCATTGTTGCGTTGAAGGGACAATACAAAGTGGTCCCATTTTTTAATGACCGGTTTAACAAGATTAAAACAAAAGCAAACACGTATATTAACCGAAACCATATATCCTTATTAAACCGGCAGTTTGGAACAGCTTCCAATGCAGCTCCGATTATTAAAAATAATATGCTGCCCGTAAACAATTTCACCTGTGGCAGTCACCCAAAAGCCATAAATATTACAGGCCGGAAAATTAAAGAACATCACAATACCCGGTATCATACCTGTAAACCCTGTTCTATTTTATGCGGACATAAGGGGTGGTTTAATGATAAAGAGGTGAGTGTTCCTGAATATGAAACCCTTGCCCTGCTGGGAAGTAATTTAGGGGTATTTGATCCCAACGATATTTCCCGGTTTAATGAAATCTGTAACCAGAAAGGAATGGATACCATATCTGCCGGCGGAACCCTGGCATGGGTCATGGAAGCTGCTCAAAAAGGGCTTGTTAAAGCAGATCTTGAGTTTGGATCTGTTGAAAAAATTGCAAAGGCATTGGAAAATATTGCAGATCTTGAAGGCTTTGGCAGACAAATGGCAATGGGATCAAGAGCACTTTCAAATAAATTTGGGGGTAAAGAGTTTGCCATACAGGTGAAAGGACTTGAAATGGCCGGTTATGACCCGCGAGGGGCCTACGGCCAGGGTCTGGGATATGCCGTTGCCAACAGAGGGGCGTGTCATTTGTCTTCATTTCCTGTTGGATTTGAAAATATTCTTGGGTTTCTTGAGCCGGACACCATTCGTTCAAAGCATCTGTTTGTAAAATTTTTTGAAAATCTTTATGCAGCCATTAATTCACTGGATATCTGTCATTTTACCGGTTATGGACTGACTCTTGAAACACCATTGTCAAGAATGACACCCCATTTTGTTCTTTGTTTTTTAATGCAGAATATTCCAAAACTTGCCCTTGCGTTGATCGATTTTTCACTATATCCTGAATTTTTTTCAGCAGCTTGTGATATTGATTTGTCTTCAAAACAATTTCTAATGGCAGGTGAAAGAATTCATATCCTTGAAAGGCTTATGAATACCAATGAAGGTATTAGAAAAGCGGATGATACCTTGCCGGTAAGATTTATTCTGGAATCTCAAAAAGATGATCCTAAAAAACGCCGTGTTCCTCTGGAACCAATGCTCAACAAGTATTATGCATTAAGGGGGTATGATAAGGATGGTATCCCGGGCCAGGCATTATTGAAAAAATTGGAGATTAAATAAAAAACTGGGGATCATTGTTTTGGCAACAGGGTATTGAGTTCCTTTTGAACACAAAAATAAATATCTTCATCGCTTCCATAAACATCAATGACATCTCTGTGATTGATCAGCTTTTCTACTATAAATGCAGTCAGATACAAACCGGCAACGTTAGGATTTGAAATAAGGGAACGAAAAGGTGCAATCATATAGTCAATATCAAAATCTTCTGCCTTGCAAAGCGTATCCAAACATCTTGCGATCTGATCTTCAATGCTGGATTTTGAAACCGTCTCAACTAATTTAGATTCAATGAGTTTCATTGCGAGTTTATTACTAAAAGCATCTATGTTGTCCCGGATTATGGCGATGGTTCTTATTCTTTCTTTTTCCTTAGATGATTCAATCTTGGAAAGAAGATTTGCTTCCCTGTTTCCGGTATAAAAT
>JAOZRF010000473.1 GCA_029940245.1 Desulfobacula sp. | reverse complement strand
TAAGGATTACGATAATACTAATACGGGTATGCTTTTGCAATACCATTCATACCACAAATTTGTCTGTTCATCACTGTTTTTTACCACTGATCTAAATGAAATTGCATTTAAAAAACAGACTGATAGGATAAAAACAAAAGAACGGATTTTATTTTTAAAGTTAAAAAAGGAGAACACGGCAATGAAACACCTCATTATTTTTCTTTCATTATTTTATATGACCATGGCAACCTCGACTGCATTGGCAGGCCAGACCCAGATCAATTCATCAGATCTGAGCATCCATATTACAGGATTTGATAATTCAAAAGGTGTTGCAAAGGTGGCCATTGTCAATTCAAAGGAGAATTATAAAGCCGATACTCCATTCAAAGGGTTTAATCTTGAAATCATCAACAATGAAGTCATTAAAACCATAACTCTTCCCTATGGCGAGTATGCAGTTAAAGTCTATCATGATGAAAACGGCAACGATGAACTGGATACCCGGATTTTCGGTATTCCAATAGAGCGATATGGTTTTTCAAACAATGCAAGGGGAACACTTGGGCCACCTGAATATGATAAGGCGGCTTTTAACTTAAATTCTCCCAAAAAAGAAATCTTCATTACCATACAATAAATAATCAAAAGGAGGACACTACCATGGAATTTTCTGATAAACTAATTGATGAATTGCCAGGCAAATTCAATAGACGAAAATTTTTAAAAATTTTGATGATGGCATCCAGTGCTGCAGCCATAGACTGGACAGGATTTGGTGCACTTGCAGATAGCATCCCGGATAAAAAAGGTTTCCCCATTGTTGTGATTGGGGCGGGACTAGGCGGGCTTGTCTCGGCTGCCTATCTGTCCAGACATGGGTTTGATGTCACCTTGATGGAACAGCATTCCATCCCGGGCGGATATGCCACCACTTTTGATCGGGGTGATTTTACCTTTGATGTATCTTTGCATGCAACGGTTGCCGAACATGCCATGCCCCAGATGATCCTTACTGACCTTGGCATCTGGGATCAACTAAAGGTTGCGTACACTCCTGAACTCAGACGAATTATAACCCCGAATTTTGATTTGACCCTGCCGGCAAAAAATCCCGAAGGTGTCAAAAAAGAAGTATCCAGGGTTTTCCCCCATGAAACACAGGGTATATATAATTTTTATACTGAAATGGAACAGGTGATTTCAGAACTATGGAGCGGGAAACGATTTAAATTCTCCATGATGGAAAAACTTGAAAAACTCTCCCTTGAACAATGGATGTCCTTACATGTCACTGATCCTGATGTGAAATACTGCATGGCAATTTTCTCGGGATATTACGGGCTTTCACCTTCCAGAATCAATGCTCTTTTTTATGCCATTGCCACGGGCGAATACCTTGTTCATGGCGGGCAGTATTATAAAACCAGGTCCCAGGATTTGAGCAACACCCTTGCAGACTGCATTGAAAAAAATAATGGGATCATCCAATATAACACCCAGGTTGAACATATTCTTTTTGACCAGAACAATAGTATAAAAGCTGTGATGGACTCCACTGGGAAAAAATACCCTGCAAAAGCAGTAATAGCCAATTGCAGTGTCCCTGTTTTATTGAATAGAATGGTGCCGAAAAAATTTGTTCCCCTGGATTTTGCCCGGCAGATCCAGAAGAGAAACACCTCTCTTTCAAGCTTTGTTGTCTGGCTTGGTTTGAACAAAAGAATCCATGTAATCAAAGATTATGAAATTGATCTGGCACAAAACACAAATATGAATGAAGCTGGGCTTTTTTCAAAAAATGATCTGGCCGATTCCGGTATAGGCATCACCCTGTATGACAACCTTTTCAAGGATTATTCCGCCCCCGGTAAATCAACGATTTCCATTATGTGCCTGTCGGATTTCACACCCTGGAAGAAATTTGAAAAAGACTATTTTAATAATCAAAAAGATGCCTATGACAGGGAAAAAGAAAGAATTGCCCGGGCCTTTATTAAAAGGATTGAACAAAAATTGATCCCGGGTTTGTCAGATTCCATAGAAGTCATGGAAATCGGCACCCCCTTAACCAATATGTTTTATACCAGTAATCCTGAAGGAGCCATTTACGGGTTTAACCGGGACATGCCCCATTTAGAGGCGAAAACACCCATTAAAGGACTTTATCTTGCCAGTGCATGGTCCCATGGAGGAGGTTACACGCCCGTGATGATGGCAGGACGGGAAACAGCCAAACTTGTTTTGAAAGATTTTATCATTTGATTTTTTTGCCATCTCTTTTTGCCTTATTATCATTATCCTGGATTTTGGACGTTTAACAAATTTTGACAGGGGATTTAAGAATACCCCTTGAAATCACGGCTGATTGTTATATTGTCGTGTAATAGTTTTGTTTACATATACGCCTCTTGCAGAAACTATGAGTATTTTCCAGAAATAGTTTTTGGAAGGCCCGCTTTTATATTTTTTTACTTTAGAGGCTCTTGCAGAACCGTTCTTTCTGCAAGGGGCTATACAACAAATTGTATA
>JAOZRF010000472.1 GCA_029940245.1 Desulfobacula sp. | reverse complement strand
CCCAGGAAGAAAAAGACAAATACCAGGGATTTGTTGAAGTATTGACCCCCATTGCCAAAGGCTATGTAACGGACCGATCTTTTGAAGTCTGTAGTCAGGGCATGCAGGTCTATGGCGGATATGGTTTCATTGAAGACTACCCCATGGCACAATTGCTGAGGGATTGCAGGATTACATTAATTTATGAGGGCACAAACGGTATCCAGGCCATGGATCTTCTTGGAAGAAAACTAGGCCTGGACAAAGGCAAACCCATCATGGATCTGTTTGGTGAAATGCAAAAAGCCGTCTTGCTTGGTAAAACTTTGCCCGGGCTTGAAAACACGGCTGTCAAAGTTGAACAAGCAATGAACAAACTTGCAGAGGTCGCCATTCACATGGGCCAGACCGCCATGTCTGCAAAAGCATTGAATGCATTTGCCAATGCTCACCCTTTCCAGGATGCAACCGGAGATGTCACCATGGCATGGATGCTGCTCTGGAGAGCCACCATTGCAGCCCAAAAACTTGAAACGGCAAAAAAGAAAGACAAATCTTTTTATAAAGGGATAATAAAATCATTGCAGTTTTATGTAGAAACACAGCTTCCCATAACTCTTGGCAGATTTAATGCATTAATGAACACCAGCAGTGTTGCCGTAGATATTGATGACTCTATGTTCCCAAGTTAAACAGATACAAATTTAAATTATAGTGTTATAGTGTTATACAAACTGGTTGCTTTGAATATTCAAAGCAACCAGTTAAACACAATTTTGTATGGAAGAAATAAAATGAAAAATTTTAAACCCAATGGCCTGCCCCTGTTAATCGGAAGCCTTCCCATGGACAGCCATGAAAAAGCAGCAAAGCTTGTTTTTGAGCACACTCCGGATATACCGCTATGGGTACAATTGCCTCATTACAAGGAAGAAGGAATGATCCTTCAATTTCTTCCCGGCCTCCCCGGATTTACCAAGGATACCGACAAAAGCCTTCTTGATACATCAAAGCCTGAATTTGATGAAGAATCCCTTGCCTTTTTTGAAGAATACTTATCTGTAACAGAATCCGGAGCTGATCTTGGAACCTCAAGGTTTGCCCTTTCAGGTACAAGAGGCAAAGGCTTTTTTGAATTTTTAAAACAGGTGGATAAAAACAATAGGCCTTTTATAGCACTGAAAGGCCAGGTAACAGGTCCCATAACTTTTGGTACGGCCGTAAAAGATGAAAACGATAAAGATATATTTTACAATGACCTGTTAAGAGATGCTGCAATAAAAAAGCTGGCCCTGAATGCCAGATGGCAGGCCCGCGAATTTTCAAAAAGAGGGGCTGTTCCCATTATTTTCATTGATGAGCCGGCATTGGCAGGATTTGGGACCTCTGCATATATTACGATTACCAAAGAAGATGTCATTGAAAGCATTGAGGAGATTGTGCAGCAAATCCATGCTGAAAACGGTCTGGCAGGGGTCCATGTCTGTGCCAACACGGAATGGGATATGCTTCTGGGCTCAGGGATTGATATTATCAGCTTTGATGCATATTCCTTTTTTGATAAATTTATCCTTTATCCTGAAATGATTAAAGCCTATTTAGAACAGGGGAAAATCCTTGCCTGGG
Source organism: Desulfobacula sp. (assembly GCA_029940245.1). Classification (GTDB taxonomy): domain Bacteria; phylum Desulfobacterota; class Desulfobacteria; order Desulfobacterales; family Desulfobacteraceae; genus Desulfobacula. The sequence continues at coordinate 910 of JAOZRF010000472.1, read as the reverse complement.
GAATTGTACCCACAGCTAAAAAAGATGTGATCGCGGTACAAACCACAAAAGGACTTGTTCAAATGCTCCATGACCAGATGGATGAGTTATCCAGTAAAACCGGAATTGATAAAGACACTATCCTGTCCCAGATCTTTATTACCCCGAGCTGCGGTACAGGCTCCTTAGATCTTGACTCAGCTAGAACAGTATTAAAATTGACCAGAGAAATTTCCCAGGCCTTCAGACAAAAATAAAGCCCTGGCAAATACTATTGATTTTCGTTTAAGGCTTCTGCTGAAAAATCCTTTGAATGGTTTTCAAGATCTTCAAAATATAGGGGATAGCTTTTTCTTAACTCGGCAAGAATTGTCTCCCATGGAAGATCTGCAAATGTCCCATGATCCTTTACATATTCCATATGTTTGTTCCCGGATTTATCAAAGGTATGGAAGATAGAATCTTTTGTTCCATCAAACTCCAATGGCTTTACATTAAAATTATTGCAAAGCGAAAGATTAAATGCAGGAGTTGCCTTCACCCATTTGTTGTTTAAAAACAACTCAGTATAGCCATGGTAAACAAAGACATCCGTTCCCATCAATTTCTTCAGCCTATCTGTGTTCAGATGATTTTTAACATCTGCAAATCCAAGCCTTGCAGGAATATTCCGGGATCTTGCACAGGCAGCCAGCAGCACTGCCTTGGCTACGCAATAGCCATGTCCTTTATTCAGGACAGAACTTGCCTTCATGGATTTTTTACCGGGCTCTATGCTGTATGGGTTGTACCGGATACCGTCTCTCACAGCATAATAAAGCTGAACGGCCTTTTCGATCCCGGTAACACCTGATCCACTGTTCTGACTTGCAAACTCAACCACAACCGGATGATCACTGTCAATATAGTATGTGGGCTTAAGATATTTTTC
>JAOZRF010000081.1 GCA_029940245.1 Desulfobacula sp. | reverse complement strand
ATCAGATCTGTAGAAACATTTGTTGTATATAAATCCTATAATTTAAAAGTTCCCTATATTTTTTAATTTATACAGTATAAAACCTGAAAGAAGTACCAAAAAAAATGGATGATTTTATTTAATAATTTAATATTTGGAGGTTTTTATGAAAGAAATTAATGAGCTTAACTTTTCCGATGATGTAAAATACTCAAAAAGCCATGAATGGGCAAAAATTTCCCGCGACATTGTAATCGTTGGACTGAGTGATTATGCCCAGGATCAGCTTGGGGAAGTTGTTTTTGTTGAACTTCCTCAAAATGGAGATACATTGTTCAAAGGAGATGAATTGGGTAATGTAGAATCGGTCAAAGCCGTTTCAGAAATCTATATCCCTGTTTCAGGAGAGATTCTGGAGATCAATGAGGGACTTGAGGATGCACCGGAACTTGTGAATGAATCCTGCTATGAAAATGGATGGCTCGTCAAAGTCAAACCCGATGATATTTCCGAACTGGATGATCTTATGAATAAAGCTGAATATCTTAAAATGCTGAAAGGATAAAAAATCATGCGCTATCTTCCCCATACAAAAGAAGATATTGAAAGTATGCTTAAGGTCGCAGGACAGTCTTGTCTTGATGATCTGTTCAATAGCATACCCGATGATCTAAAAATAACCGGCAGCCTTGATATTCCGGAAAGCTTGTCAGAGTGGGAACTAAATGATCACATGGAAGAGCTTGCGTCCTTGAATATTGCGTGTAAAAATTATAAATGCTTTATGGGCGCGGGCAGCTATGATCATTATATTCCTGCCGTCATCCCTTATCTGATTTCAAGATCTGAATTTATGACGGCATATACCCCCTACCAGCCGGAAGTCAGCCAGGGAACCCTGCAGGGTATTTATGAATTTCAGACAATGGTGACAGAACTTTTAGGAATGGATATTGCCACAGCATCCCATTATGATTGCGGAACTGCCCTTGCAGAGGCTTGTCTGATTGCATTAAGACAAAACAAAAAAGCCAATAAAATTGCCGTATCCGCTCTTACCCATCCAAGTCACAGACAGATCATTCATACCTATATCAGTCCTTCCGGATATGAAATCGTTGAGATCCCTTATACAAAAGAGGGTCTCACAGATGTGAAAGCACTTGAAGCCATGGATGATATTGCAGGGATTTCAGTTCAGTCTCCGAATTTTTTGGGTAATATTGAAGATTTATCTGCCTTCAAAGCTGTTGCAGATGCCAAAAAGATTTTGTTTATAACCTCTTTTACGGAAAGCTTGGCTTTTGGTCTTTTGAAAAATCCAGGCAGTTTTGGTGCTGATCTGGTTGCTGGTGAAGGTCAGAGCCTGGGTATTGCCAAATCCTTTGGCGGCCCGGGACTTGGACTGCTTGCCGGTACTAAAAAACAAATGAGGAACCTTCCCGGTCGTTTAATCGGAAAAACCAAGGATGCAAATGGTGATGATGGTTTTGTTTTAACCCTTGCCACACGAGAACAGCATATCAGACGAGAAAAAGCCTCTTCAAATATCTGTTCCAACAACGGGCTTAATGCCATGACTGCTGCTGTATACCTTGCCACTGTGGGTAAGATCGGTATCAGGGAAATTGCCCGGCAAAACCATGATAAAGCCATATATCTGAAAAAAAGCCTTGAAATGGCAGGCTTTGAATCCGCGTTTGACACACCCTTTTTTAACGAATTTCTTATGAAAGCCCCGGAAGGCTTTGAACAAAAAAGATCTGCCTTGATTAATGACAAATGTACATTTGCTGGAATATGTATTGACAAATTCTATCCCGAACTTAAACATCATTATCTGTTTTGTGCTACAGAAACGATTTCAAAAAAAGACATTGATCAATTGGCAAAGGAGGTAAAATAATGATTCAGCAACCTGGAACCAGCGGCCTTATTTTCAATGAACCTTTGCTTTGGGATAAAAGCCGTAATGGACGATGTGCCATATCCCTGCCAAAATCCGATGTTGAAAGAGATCTGCTTGATGAAAACCTGACAGGTGATTCGCCTGACCTTCCCCAACTTTCCGAACTGGACGTGGTCCGACATTATACCCGGCTTTCCCAATGGAATTTTGGAGTCGATTCCGGAATGTACCCATTAGGGTCCTGCACCATGAAATATAATCCTAAAACCAATGAAGTTCAGGCTTCCCGCCAGGGCTTTGCCAGTGCTCATCCATTATCAGGGGATGAATTTTCTCAAGGCGCATTAAAACTCATGTATAATCTTGAGCAATCTCTTTGCCAGATAACAGGCTTTCCTGCTGTCACCCTGCAGCCGGCAGCCGGTGCCCATGGGGAACTGACCGGCATGCTCATTATCCATGCCTATTTTGCAAAAAAAGGAAAACAGCGCTCCAAGATCATCATCCCGGATACAGCCCACGGCACCAATCCAGCCAGTGCAGCCCTTTGCGGATATATCCCCGTCAACGTCAAATCAGGACCAATGGGAATTCTTGAACCTGAAACAATTGCCGCTATCATGGATGAAGATACAGCCGGTATCATGATTACCAATCCCAACACCCTGGGACTTTTTGAAGCCAACATTAAAAAAATCGCTGAGATTGTCCACTCAAAAGGCGGGCTTGTCTACGGGGACGGGGCTAACATGAATGCCATCATGGGCATTGTCAAACCAGGGGAAATCGGAGTTGATGTCCTTCATTTAAACCTTCACAAAACCTTTTCAACCCCCCATGGCGGTGGAGGTCCGGGATCAGGACCCGTTGCTGTCAACAAAGTTCTTGAACCCTTTTTACCCATACCAAGGATTGTAAAAGAACTTGATACCTATAAATTTATTACAGACTGCCCTGATACCATTGGCAAAATTCATACCTTTTATGGACATTTTGGTATTATGGTCAGAGCTTATGCCTATATTCTTTCCATGGGTGCCAAAGGACTTACAGATGCCAGTAAATTAGCTGTTCTTAATGCCAATTATATCAAGGAAAGTCTGAAAGGCACGCTGAACCTTCCCTACGACAGGCCCTGCATGCATGAATGTGTCTTTAATGATGAATTTCAAGCAAAAAACCATATTACCACTGTTGATATGGCCAAAAGGCTTCTGGACTATGGATTTCACCCGCCCACTATTTATTTTCCTTTGGTGGTGCATGGTGCATTTATGGTAGAACCCACAGAAACCGAGTCAAAAGAAGATATTGATCAATTTATTGATGCGGTAAAAGCCATTGCCGGAGAGGCTGAGGAAGATCCTGAAAAGCTTAAAAAAGCTCCGCTTCTGACAAAAGTCACAAGACTTGATGAAGTTGCCGCAGCAAGAAAGCCATGTCTGAGAGGGTAAACAAACAAAAGCGCTCTTGTGTATTTATAGATCTTAATATTTTAGAATACAAAAGAGCGCTTGATCTTCAGATTCAAACCTTAAACGCCAAGATCGACAACGCTCTTATTAAGGATCAGATTTTTTTTGTTGAGCACCCATCTGTTTTCACCCTTGGAAAAAGGGGTGGAGAAGAAAATTTAAGTGTTTCCAGAGATTTTTTAAATTCAAAAGACATTGATGTTGTTCAAACGAATCGAGGGGGAAATATCACTTACCATGGCCTGGGTCAGGCAGTCATGTACCCCATTGTTGATCTTGAAAAAAACAAAATAGGTGTAAAGAACTTTGTCCATGGCCTTGAAGAAATCATGAAACAAACAGCCGCTGATTTTGGCATTGATGCGAATAGAGATGAAAGAAATCATGGCTTATGGGTTAAAAATTCAAAAATCGGCAGCGTGGGTATTTCAATCAAAAAAGGAATATCCTTTCATGGTCTTGCCATGAATATCAATCCTGATCTTGAACCATTTTCATGGATAAATCCCTGCGGCCTTACCAATGTTTCCATGACGTCTGTTGAAAAAGAAATGACCAAATCTGAATCAGGTCTTAACTCAACGGATAATACAATTTCAATGGAACAGATAAAGACTGCCTTTATAAAACATTTTTCATCTGTATTTAACTATCAAAAAACAGATTTAAAATGAATTTAAGACCGAAAGTTGAGTAAATTAATTGTAACCTGATTGAAAAAGGATAAGGCCATGCATATAGAAACAAAAAAGAAAAGAAAACCTTCATGGCTTAAAAAAAGCCTTCCCAAAGGAGGGGATTATCAACGGGTAAGAAACCTTCTTTCAGATGCCGGTCTGCACACTGTCTGTAAGGAAGCAAACTGCCCCAATATGTTTGAATGTTTTTCCAAAAACACATCTACTTTTATGATTTTAGGCGCAAATTGCACACGCAACTGCAGATTCTGCAATGTCAATTTTGGCCCTGCCCTGCCCCTTGATCCGGATGAACCCGCAAGAGTTGCCAAAGCAGCCCTGGAGTTAAAATTAAAATATGTTGTGGTAACCTCTGTCACAAGAGATGACCTTGAAGATGGCGGTGCTTCTCATTTTGCAAAAACCATAAAAGCCATTAAAACCACCCTGCCCCATGATCCCAAAGTAGAGGTTTTGATTCCTGATTTTAAGGGGAATATCAAGGCCTTGAAGATAGTTGTATCTGCAAGACCTGATGTAATAAACCACAATATTGAGACTGTTCCAAGGCTTTATAAAACAGCCAGGCCCCAGGCCATTTATCAGCAGTCCCTTGATCTTTTTAAAAATACAAAGGCAATTGATGCTTCAATGCCTCTCAAATCCGGGATCATGGTGGGTTTAGGAGAAACCATGAAAGAACTTGAACAAACCATGAGAGATCTTTTTCATTATGGTTGTAAAATCATAACCCTTGGTCAATATCTTCAGCCCACAAAAGCCCATCTAAAAGTTCAAAAATATTATTCCCCGGATGAATTTAAGCAACTTGAGGACAAAGCCCGGCAGGTTGGGTTTAAAAAAATAGCAGCAGGACCTTTTGTGCGAAGTTCCTATAATGCCCAGGATCTTTTTGATGGTTAATTACATTTTTTTTTGAAATTTTCTGCTGTACTGATTTCAATATAGGATGCACCCTGTTTAATACCAAAGTGACCTGCAAGAACAATAATCAAGTCTTCTCTTTTAAATTGTTTATCATCTATCAACCGGCATATGGATTTATTTAAGGAGTCCTGACTTGTGATATCCATAGAAATGTAGTCGGCAAAGACCCCAAAGGACAAAGACAATTGCCGCATCACCCGTTTGTCATATACCTGGGCATATATGGGATTGTCTCCCCTGTATGCTGCAAGTGCACGAATGGATTCGCCGGTTAAAGAATCTGCGACAATGGCTTTTGTATTCAGTCTTAAAGACGCTTTAACAGCCGATTTGGCAAGATAGGCCGTAATTTTATTTTCAAGGGTATAAGGCGCATTCATATAACTACTGGTTTTGTCCTCAACTTCCCGGGCAATTTTTGCCATGGTTCTGACAGCCATTTCAGGATATTTTCCATTGGCTGTTTCTCCTGAAAGCATGAGAGCATCTGCATGATCCAGGCAGGCATTAGCAACATCTGATACCTCAGCCCTTGTGGGTCTGGGCGATTCAATCATGGAATGCAGCATCTGGGTAGCAACAATCACAGGCTTTCTTTTTTCAATGCAGGTCCTGATAATTTGTTTCTGGATCAGCGGGATCTGTTCAGTGGGAATTTCAACAGCAAGGTCCCCCCTTGCAATCATAATCCCATAGGCATGATCAAGAATCTCGCTCAGATTTTCCACGCCCCGGGCATTTTCAATTTTTGCAATAATTTTGATTGATGATTTTTTCCTGTCCAAAATCTTTTGCACGGTCAGAACATCATCTTTGTTTCTCACAAAAGAATGGGCAATAAAATCCAGATCATTATCCACGGCAAACTCAATAAAGCCTATATCTTTCTCACTCAAAGCCGGAAGTTTTACATGAACAGACGGGATGTTGATACTTTTTCTGGCATTGATCACCCCATCATTTTCCACATGGCACCTTAAATACTTGTCATCCTTGTCCATGACGGCCAGGGCAATGAACCCATCATCTATCATTATGGAACTGCCAACGGGAACATCCCTGACAAAATCCTTATATGAGACACAAATCACCTTGCCTTTGGATTTTTCAAGGGGAGCACCTTTAATTCGTACTATGTCCCCATATTTTACTGCCAGAGATTTATCAGTGTCACAGGTTCTGATCTCAGGGCCCTTGGTATCCAGGAGAATCCCTATTTTATCAGATACCTGTCTTGTATTTTTGATCACGTGAAGGGCATCTTCATGGGTCATGTGGGCAGTGTTCAGTCTAACAACGTTCATGCCTGCCCGATACAATCCTTTGATAAACTTAGGCGAACTATTTAAACTAGAAATGGTGGCGACGATTTTTATTTTCCTGGGCATACACAAATCCTCCTTTACTGCAGGTATTGATGATAAAATTTTCAATGGCTATCTTTGCATCAAAAGATGAAGATTTTAACCGATAATCCAGGTCAGCAAAAAAAATTAAAGCTTGATTCAATTCATTTAAAGAAAAATTTTCAGATTTTTGAAATGTCTGGAAAATCGGATATGCATTTTGGGGATTTGGTGCAAGGAAAAGATCATTGGGCTTTTTGGTTTTTCCGTTTGAATCATTTTTTGAAAAATATTTATCCTGCTCTTCAATCATTGTTTTTATCTTTTCATCATGATGAATGACTTTTGGAAGAACCCTTTGCTTGAATAAATTAAAATTCATATTTTTCAGACTCATTTTACGTGTGACTTTCAGGTTATTATTTTCATAAAATTTTTGTGTAAAACATTTCACCAGGATCAACTTGCGAATTAAATTTTCAAAGGATTTTAATATCTGCAGGGGATGAAATCCTTCATTAAAAAGTGAATCCAAATAAAAAAGAGCGTTTTTAACATCTTTAGCCATAAATGCATTGGTTAAATTAAATATAGGATCTTTTTTATCTCTTTTTACAACCGCTTTTACATCTGCCATTGAAATCATCTTAGCTTTTCCGGAATAGGCGATCAGCTTTTCAAGATTCTGAGATAAAAGGTCAAGATTAAACCCTGTCAAATCCACAAGGGCATGAAAGGCCTGATTATCTATGGTTTTTTCAGATTTTGACAGGATCTGGCCTGCAACATTCTGCAAAATTGCTCTCTGCTCATCCAGATCTGCTTTTTTGGCCCCCTGGGCAACAGAGCAGTCAATGATTAATCCTTTGTCTGCGATTGCTTTATATATTTTTTTTCTTTTATCAACAAGACCGGTTGTCAATATCAGATAATGATTTTTTGGAACCCCTTTTCCAATAAACTCATTCAGGCGATCAAGGTCAGAAGAAGAAAAGCTGATATTTGAACTGCCCTGTTTTGTTTGAAACAAAGGGGCATTTTTGACTGCCACAATTTTTTTGGGAACAAGAAAAGAAAAGGTGGATACCTGTTCAATGATATCTCCCATGGAAACTATACCACCCTCAAGAGTTTCAAGGGCAAACTCAGGATTTTCATTTCCCAGCAGAAAAGATGACAGAGTTTTAAAGGCTTGTTTTATCAAAAAAAATTCGCCATAAATCAAAGTCAGGGCCGGAATATCCTTTTCTTGAACTGATGTCAAAAATTCATCTAATTGATTGTGCTTAAGAATATTTCTATTTTGGGCCATAAAAAGGTCTGGACAGTTTAATTAAAAGGATAAGGGCAATTAGAAAAACGATCAGCCCGATGCCCTGGGACATGGAAATAAAGTCAAATATAAAATTTCCTCGAAAATCCCCCCGAAAAAATTCAATAATGAACCTGAACAATGAATAAAGCATGATATAAATTAAAAACACCATGCCATTAAATTTCTTTTTTTTCTGAAATATTATAAGAATAAAAAATAAGAGCAGATTTGAAAACACTGAATAAATCTGGGTCGGGTGCAGATAAACGTTCAGGGGTGCAAGGCTTTCAGGATTTGTAAACTTTACGGCAAAGGGTAGATCACAGGTTTTGCCATAGCAGCACCCGGCAGAAAAACATCCAAGTCTTCCAACGGCATGGCCCAGGGCAATACCGGGTGCTATGAGGTCAGCCGTTTTCCAGATGTCAAGCTTTTTAATCTTCAGATAAAGGACAGATGCAGCAACAGCTCCAAGAAATCCACCAAAAAAAACCAGCCCCCCGTTCCAGATCTTGAAAATGTCCAGCCAATTGTTTCTGTAATCGTCAAAATTGATCCATACGTACAAAAAACGGGCTCCTAAAATAGCAGAGATCAGTATAATAAAGAAAATATCTGTGATCGTATCAGGCAAAAACCCATGGGGGCCTGCATTTTTTTGAGAAACCCATACGGCCGTCATAAATCCCAGGGCAACAAAAAGGCCATAGGTATAAAGGTTAAAACTGCCGATATGAAAGAGAACAGGATGCATAAGCTTAAATGTCCTTAATTTTATTAAACAGAATATGATAGATCAATATGCACATTCCAATGGAAATGGCACTGTCGGCAACATTAAATGCCGGCCAATGGGCAGAACCAATATAAAAATCAAGAAAATCCAAAACATTGCCATATCTAAATCGATCAATCAGATTTCCTATCGCGCCACCAAAAATCAAAGCCAGTCCATAGGAAAAAAAAACAAAATTTAAGGCAGTCTTTTTATAAAACCATAAAACAAAAAACACCACGATAGATGACAGAAACAAAAAAATAAATTTTCTGATTTCAGGAGACTGTGTTGCCAGAAAGCCAAAGGCTCCGCCAGGATTCATGATATGGGTAATATTAAAAAATTTTTCAATCACAATTATATTATTATGTAAAGACAGATTTATTTTAATAATATATTTGGTGCTCTGATCAGCAAAAACAACACATCCGCTGACCAGAGCAAGACGAATCCATATTTTTCCTTCTGTTTTCAAGGATATCAGGTTCAATTTACGTGTGACCTTCAGGTTATAATATCTTTTTTAAAGCCGCTGCACACCGAGCACAGGCCGTGGGATGTTCCACATCCATGCCTATGCTTTCATCAAACCGCCAGCACCGATCACACTTCTTTCCTACTGCCTTGGTGACGTTAATGGACAGGCCTTCAATCTCTTTTGAATGATAAGATCCATTATCAATGGTATCTACAATCGCAACACTGGATACAATAAAAATATCATTTAGATTTTCTTTTAAATTTTCGACATGTCCTTTTAATGGGGTATCCGGCAATTTAATTTCAAGGGCAGCATCTAAAGGATGACCGATCAATTTATTGTTTCTTGCTTCTTCCAGCGCTTTTGTGACCTCCCCTCTCAGGCTTCTTATGTTCTCCCAGATATCTGCAAGTTCTTTATCTTCCCATTCTTTATTGAGTTCAACCATGGCATCCAGGTGGATACTCTCCTTATGATCCGAACCTTTCGGCATATACCGGTAAATCTCATCTGCTGTAAAAGGCAGAATCGGGGCCATGATTTTTACAATGGCATCCAGTATGATAAACATGACGGTCTGGGCGTCGCGCCTTTCAGGATCTGTCGCAGGGAAGGTATAAAGCCTGTCCTTGATAATATCCAGGTAAAATGAGGACAGATCCACCACACA
>JAOZRF010000080.1 GCA_029940245.1 Desulfobacula sp. | reverse complement strand
AAGTGGTAAAAAAAATGGCAGACAACAAGATTTCAGGTCTTCCGGTTGTCAGGGATGATCAGACGGTTACAGGTGTCATCTCTGAAAAAGATTTTTTAAAAAGGATGAATGATGATCATGCGCCATCTTTTATGCGTGTTGTTTTACAATGCATTGAAACAACAGGCTGTATTGCAGCAGACTTTAAAAACCTTACGGCCACGGATATCATGTCCGCTCCCTGTATCACCATCCAGCCCCAAACCCCTTTAATGAAAATTGCAAACCTTATGGATCAAAAAAACATCAACAGGGTGCCGGTAATTGATGATAAATTAAAACTCGTGGGAATTATTGCCCGGTCAGATATTGTCCAGACCATGTGTTAGTCAACAAAAACCAGGAGATGTGATTGAATGTCTTTTTTCAGCAAAATGAAAGGGGGAGGCCAGAGTCCTCCATCAGTTAATTTTTCAGAGATCACCTGGTCATGGGTGGGTGCTTTTTTAGGGATAACACCAGTGGCTTTTTTGAACTATAATCTGTTTAACGGTGAAGACTTGGTATATATCATCGGATCTTTCGGGGCTTCAGCCGTATTAATATACGGTGCAGTCAGAAGCCCTTTGGCGCAACCCAGGAACCTTGTGGGTGGACATATCGTATCCGCAATTATTGGGGTCATTGCCTATAAATTATTTTATCCATTCCCCTGGTTTGCTTCCTCGTTTGCCGTTGCCACAGCCATTGCAGTCATGCATATGACTAAGACGCTGCATCCTCCCGGAGGGGCAACCGCGCTGATTGCTGTGATCGGTAGTCAAAAAATCCATGACCTTGGCTTTTTTTATGTGTTCATCCCCGTTGGTGTCGGAGTTTTGATCATGTTGATCGTCGCCTTGTTCGTCAATAATCTGGCAACCTCAAGAAAGTACCCTGAGTTTTGGTTTTAACATTTTACAGGGAGAGTCAATATCATAAAAGAATTGTCTTTATTCACTGTATAAATGGAAATTCCCAAGGGGTTAAGGAAAACCTAAAAATCAAACAGAATGTGATTTCCTCGGCTGTTTCCTTTAAAAAGATCTGGTAATTGATCTGAACTTAATATAAATAATATTCTTTAATGAAAGATAAACAGAAAATAATAAAATCGTACAAAAGGTTTTGATTTTGGCAAAATCCAAAGCAGACAGGAAAAAGCAGAAACGCAAGGCCAAACAGAAGCAGGTCAAAACATCCAGATTCCAGCAGGCAACCAGAAAAAAGGGCTGGTTTGATTATGAAGAAGCCTGCTATTTTTTTGGTGCCGGGAATCCGGATCAGGCTCTTAAATTTCTTAACCGGGCTGCCAAAGCCCTTCCCAATGAGGAAGATATTTTCAGACTCATCGGGGAAATAGGTTCAAGCACGGGGAACGATTCTCTGGAGCTGGATGCCATTGAAGGCATGGAACGAATTGGAAAGATAACGGATGAGATGAAAGTTAACAGGGTTTTCATTCTGGTCGATCAGAAAAGATATAAAGAGTGCAGCCAAAAGATTGACAATGTACTTGAAAATTTTTCCCGTCTTAAACTCAAAAACAAAAGAAAAGTCAAGGTAACAATTGAAGATATAAAAAAATATTGTCAGATGATGATTTTAATGGAGAAAGATCAGAAAAATCAGAACAGCAATTCCCCCCGGCCAGATCAGCCAAAGAAGAAACAGGAACAGGAAATTCATAAAAATGATCAATCTGAAAATGATCAGATCAGGAAAGAAAAATCCAAGGCCCGGCCCACACCACCAAAGCCCCCCAAAGTTTTCAATGTCCCTATAACGTTTAAAATAGAGGAAGAGTCTTTTTTAAAAGCCTTATCAGATATTGAGCCTGCAAGCCCTGAAAGGTATGAACTGGCTTTGCTGAGCCATGAAATCCGCTTTGCTGAATCCTTTGAAACGCTCATTTGTCTGCCTTCCCTTACACAGGTGAAATCCTTCTGGTATCAGGAAGAAACAGCCAAAAAAGTATTGAAGCAGTTCAGAGGAAGAGCACTGCTGTCTGATGAAGTAGGCCTTGGTAAGACCATTGAGGCCTTGATAATACTCACGGAATATATCAAAAGAGGCATGGTAAAGACATGTCTTATTTTGACACCTACTCCCCTTGTCAGCCAATGGAAGGAGGAGATAAAATCAAAGTTCAACATGGATATTTCCTCAACAGATGACCCAGGGTTTAAATCCGCTTCTGAAACATTCTGGAACAAGCCTTTTGTCATTGCATCCATTAACCATGCCAAATCAAAAAACAATTTCGATTTTATCACGGCCCGGGAGTATGACATTATCATTGTTGATGAAGCTCACCATTTAAAGAATCGCACCACCCTGAACTGGAAGCTTGTCAATTCCCTGAAAAAAAGGTTTATTCTTCTTTTAACGGCAACCCCTGTAGAAAACAATCTTATGGAGCTTTATAATCTCATTACCTTGCTTAAGCCAGGCCAGCTTGCCACTGCCACTTCATTCAGGGAAAAATTCATGACCCGGGGAGATCCCACAGACCCAAGAAACCGCACACTGCTCAAAGAGCTGCTTGACCAGGTCATGATCCGCAACACAAGGGCATTGACCGGCATTCATATTCCGCCAAGGTTTGCCGAGACCATCCGCATTGAGCCCACAAAGGCTGAAAAAACATTTTATGAGAGACTGGAAGCGTTGATAATGTCTCTGAATGAAAAAAAGCAGGGCAGGGCAAAAATGATTGTGAGAACCCTGCTGGCCCAGGCAGGCTCTTCTCCAAAGGCCGTGGAGCAGACCCTGAACAGAATGCTTGAAAAAGAGGATTACCTTCTGGAACATGAGAAAGAACTTCGGGCAGTAAAAAATTTGTGCCGGACCATTCTAGATACACCCAAGAACATGGCCCTTATGAAGGTTATTAACGCCACCCGTGAAAAGATCATTGTTTTTGTCAAATATAATGGAACCATCGAGCATATTGCAGATTTTCTGGAATGGAACAATATCTCTTTTTCCCTTTTTCACGGGTCAATGAACAATCAGCAAAAGGATGAAAGCATTGAGGCGTTTAAAAACAAGACCCAGGTCCTGGTCACCACGGAAATCGGCGGTGAGGGTCGAAACCTGCAGTTTTGTTCAAGGATGATCAATTATGACCTGCCATGGAATCCCATGAAGATAGAACAGAGGATCGGTCGCATTCACAGGATCGGCCAGGAAAAAGAGGTTCGGATTTTCAATTTCTGTGCCGCAGGTTCCATTGAGGATTATATTCTTGATGTCCTTGATCGCAAGATAAACATGTTTGAGATGGTCATCGGTGAAATAGACATGATTCTGGGAAGGGTCTCAGGGGAAAAAGAGTTTGGTGACATGGTACTGGACCTCTGGGTGAACGCTTCAACGGAACAGGATCGGAAAAAATCCTTTACCGACCTGGGAACAAGATTGAAAAGGGCCAAAACAGGGTATCAGAAAACCCGTGAGCTGGATGATAAATTATTTGGGGATACCTATGAACTCTAACAGCACGATTACAGGAAAAGATCTGGATCTTAAACAGTTTTCAGTCCGGTTTTTAAAGGAAAATGGTGCTGTTTTGGAATCAGGGAATGAGGTTGTGGATGCCCTTTTGCCAAAGGATCTTTCTATTTCCCTGGATGTTGAAGAACATATCTCCCTGGCAGCGGATGCTGAAAATATAGAAAATTTTGGAGGGCAAAAATGTTATTCCATACAATTTCAAAGTCCCCTCCTTGACCGGATTGTATCCATGGCAGGCTCAAAGCCGCCTTTTCTTCAAGCTGACTTGAAGTTTCATTACATTAAGACACAAGGATTTGCAAACCTTATCAGGGACCAGTTTGAGTTTTATAAAAGTAAAATAAAGGTTACAGGCACAGCCGATATGATAACACGGTATATCCTTCTGACCTGTAGATTCCTTGCACAGAGTGATGAACAAAAACAAGGACTTCTGGATTTTTCTTTCCATCTTGACACGGGTGCCCTGGTTCCTGGAATGTCCGGAATGATGATCAATGCAGAAAAACAATACCTGACAAAAAATATCCAGGGATATTCAAAAGACGAAATCAGGCGTATCCATGAACGTATAAGTTTCTATGGTCCGAGTGCTGTTGAACAGGAACTTTCCGAATTTGTTAAGAGCATGAACCGCAGGTTTAAAAGAGATTCCACAAGTCTTGACAAATACTATAATGACCTGGAAGAAGAAATGAAGGAAAGTCTTTCAAGAACCGGTATTTCAGATAAACTCATTAAAGAGAGAAAATCAAAGATTGCCATGATTCCGGATGAGCTTGAAGCCAAAAAAAAGGATCTGCTGAACAAATACAGCATCAGGGTCAGCTTTATCCCTGTTGCCTTCCTGGCTGTGACGACCCCTTGTGTCAAAGTATTTGCCACTCTGGTTTCAGGTCATCAAAAGATCAATGTTTCCATGATATACAACCCTGTGACAAAACAGATGGATCCCATGGTCTGCCAATCCTGCGGTATTAGTACCTATTCTCTTGGGTTATGCAAAAACATGCACCTGAACTGCATCACCTGTCTAAACCAGGGCTGCACTCTTTGCCGATAATACTTTTTCCGTTTTAATCGACAAAAGGCTTACAGAATATTCCTATGTAGAAATGGGCACTGAACCTGCCAACGTTTTGAGTGGGGATCGGGCAGAGATGTTAAAAATAGAAACATATTGTTATCGGAATACATCAATCCGGTTACTTCTGGTATCAGGGCTTTTTAAGGATAAGCCCCGGTAGCATGGTGTCTTCAAGAAGCTGCCGCCGGATTTCAAAATCAGCAGAACTGTCATCCGGGGCAAGGTGCATTTCATCCCCAAAGGTTAAAGTGACCTTTGAAAAAGGTTTGGGAAGCATGAATCTGTCCCATGAATTAAAAAACCAGGCATGTTCCGCATGGGTGTAAAGCGGCACCACAATGGCATTGGCCTCCTGGGCCATTTTAATGACTCCGGCCTTGACTTTCCCTATCGGTCCTGTGGGGCCGTCAAGGATATGGGCACCAAGTCCGTGTGTTATCAGGTGATCGATCATTCCCTCCATGGCAATTTTCCCTCCCCTTGAGGATGATCCCCTGAGGGTATGCCACCCGGTTCTATTGGCCACGCCGGCAATGAGTTCACCATCCCGGCTCTGGCTGATCATGAGGCCGGGATTAAATTTTGAATAGGTTTTAAAGTGCCGGATAGCAGCGAAAAACTGCTGGTGCCAGGCGCAAAGAAGGATGGGGCGGCCCTGTTTCAATAGCTCTTGCCATCTTTGCTCATTAACGATGCGCAGCCGGAAAGTCAGGCTGTAAATCTGAATAAAGTAGTAAACAAAAACAATAAAGGGTCGGGTGTATATGATGAACTTTAATTTTTTAAACATACAGGCTCTCTTGAAATTAGTTAAATCATGGGAAATTTACCAGTTTTACAGGAGAACGCAACCTGTTTTTTCAATGGGTATATAATTTTTAAGACTTTATTCTAAAATTATCTTCACACGCTTTCTAAATATTGGTACTGATTTGCGGGTCAAAACTTTTATCATTTCAGGTTGGATATCCTACTCGTTTATACCATATCCAGATCTGTACAATAATCGTCCGGCAGCCCACAATAACTTTGAAGATGGAGCGTTCGTGAAAGGTTCAAATAGTCCGCGGTCTTCCAGAAGTACTCCCGCTATTTGGAGGGTGTTACCCACGGGTATCTGGGTATTGGGGTTCGGCTCTTTCTTTATGGACATCTCATCTGAACTCATCCACAGCCTGCTGCCGGTATTTATGGTCACAACTCTGGGGACTTCCATGGTCTTGGTCGGCATCATTGAGGGCGTGGCAGAAGCGATTACCGCTATTGTGAAGGTTTTCTCGGGCGTACTCAGCGATTACTTTCGAAATCGAAAGTTTTTTATGGTTCTCGGCTATGCACCGGCAGCATTAAGCAAACCCATTTTCCCGTTGTCTACTTCGGTCAGATAGGTGTTTATGGCACGGTTTATTGATCGCGTTGGTAAAGGTATCCGAGGCGTCCCGCTGCTATCAAAACCGAATCATTATCCTAAACCGGTATCGAATATGAATTCGATTCCGGCCCGGATTGATTTCACACTATTTTATTTCATAGTCAAATTTATCCATTATTTTTTTATCACCCAAAACAATTTTGGTCGTAATGGAGTAGACTCCTTTTCTCTTCATGTCTGCAGTAGTGCCGAATCCTTCGCTCATGAACATTCCCATCTCTTTTTGAGCGGTCCCTTGGGTATTCTTGATCATAAATCCCACTTTTCCCTTTAAAACAGGGGTATAATTTTTATCAATGATATAAACCATGAGGTGGTGAGGTTTATCCATTTCCTTATCTGCCATGTTATGAGATGCATCCGTGGCAGCTTTATCTTTGTCATCGGTTTTCTTATCCCGAAGATCCATGAAGTAGTAGGACAGCATGTATCCGTCCACGATAGATTCGTGAATCAAACCACCGATCCTATCAGATTCTTTCATGTCGTGTTCTTGCATGCTACGTCCGGCAGCAAACACAGAAGCGGTAAAAAAAACAGACAGAACAAGTACGCTCATCAAACTGGTCATCATTTTTTTCATTTTTAATTCCTTTTGTTAAATATTTATTTGGGTTTAATTTCCCACATTTTCCACAGGTCATAAATCACAGGGATAATGAAAAGTGTCATGATGGTTGAAGAAATCAGCCCTCCAACCATGGGGGCTGCAATCCGTTTCATTATTTGTGATCCTGCACCGGCCCCGTACATCACCGGCAAAAGGCCGATCAAGGTCGTAGCCACTGTCATGATTAAGGGCCGAACCCTTTCAACAGCACCTTCAATAATCGATTCATGAAGATCTGTTGAAGAATTCATCTCTTTCTGGATTTTTTTCCGGGTAAAAACCTCATCAAGATAGACCAGCATGACAATCCCTGTTTCAGTTGCAAGTCCGGCAAGGGCAATAAAGCCGACGCCCACTGCCACTGATAAGTTATAATCAAGAAGATAGATAAGCCAGATCCCTCCCAGTAAAGCAAAGGGCAGGCTCGCCATGACAATGATTACCTCGATCATATTGCCAAAATGGATGTAAAGAAGAATAAAAATAACCAGCAGGGTTACCGGAATGATGACATTCAAGGTTTTTCTCGCCTTTTCCATATACTCATACTGCCCTGACCAGACAATGGAATACCCGGCAGGCAGGATTATTTTTTCATCCACAAGTTTTCTGGCCCCTTTAACATAAGTGCCCAGGTCCACGCCTTTTATATCAACATATACCCAGGCGGTTCGCTTAGAATTCTCACTCTTAATTCCTGCAGGGCCTTTATGGATGGAAATCTGCGCCAGATGGGTCAGGGGAACCTGGGCACCCGAAGGTGTGGGAATCATGACCCGCTTTATCATATCAATATTATCCCTGAATTTACGGTTATATCTCAAATTAACCGGGTACCTCTCAAGGCCCTCTATGGTATAAGTTACATTCATCCCGCCAATGGCAATGGTGATAATATCCTGTACATCCTGTACCATAAGACCGTACCGGGCAATATTTTTCCGGTTTATTTTAAAATCAAGATAATTTCCCCCTGTGACCCGCTCGGAGAAGACAGAAAGGGTGCCGGGAAAGTTCCTCAGCGTGGCTTCAATATTTTCACCGATCCCGGCCAGGGTTGCAAGATCCGGTCCCATAATTTTAATTCCCACCGGGGTCTTGATCCCTGTGGACAGCATGTCATTTCTGGTTTTAATGGGCATGGTCCATGCATTGGTGACCCCGGGAAATCTGATTGCCTGGTTTAAATCACTTGTCAGTTCTTTTATGGTAAGATACCGTTCTTCCGGCAGTATCCAGGACAGGGGAGCCTTTATGATGGCTGGCCAGTCTGAAAAAAACCAGTCAATTTTTTTCTTTCGCCATTCATGAAGTATCTTTCCATGAACTTTTTCAGGCCAGATCCAGGTTAAGGGTTTTTTTACCCACCCGGGCCAGCCTGAAAAAAACCTATTTTTCTCGATTATTTCATACTCAACCGCAGGCCTTAAAACGATCACGGTTTCTATCATGGACAAAGGTGCAGGATCCGTTGAAGTTTCAGCACGCCCTATTTTCCCCATGGTGGTTTTAACCTCTGGAAATTTTTGGATGATTTTGTCGGTCTGCTGCAAGAGTTCTTTGGCTTTGGTAATGGAAATTCCCGGCAGGGTCGTGGGCATATATAAAAGATCTCCCTCGTTTAACGGCGGCATAAACTCGCTGCCAACATGGGTGATGGGGTACCAGGTGATGCCAATGGCAATAAGGGCA
This sequence comes from Desulfobacula sp., assembly GCA_029940245.1. Classification (GTDB taxonomy): domain Bacteria; phylum Desulfobacterota; class Desulfobacteria; order Desulfobacterales; family Desulfobacteraceae; genus Desulfobacula. The sequence continues at coordinate 1,227 of JAOZRF010000080.1, read as the reverse complement.
ACAAGAACCGTTATTTTTTTCCATTTTAATACAATCTTTATAAGCGGAAGATAGAGTTTGATTAAAAATTTTGCAATTGGATTTTTCTTTTCTGAAATGATTTTTTGCGAACAAAGGCAGAAATAAAGAAAAATCGAAAGCCCAAGAGCAAGAACAAGGCTTATGTCAGGCAAGTTAAATCCAAAAAGACCTGCCCCTATGACAACCATTGGAGGACCGGCAATGGCGGCAATCCAGATGAACAGTTTTTTCTTTTTTGAAAAGTTCGGATCAATGGGATCTTCCCGGACAAAAAAGGTCATCAACACCGGGATAATGGTAATAGCCAGAAGAGAAGAGGCTGCCATGGCGGTTGTTTTTGTATAAGCCAATGGTCGAAATAACCTGCCGGACTGTCCTCCCAGGCTGAAAACAGGAAGAAAAGAGACCGTGATGATGAGAAGGCTGAAAAATAATGCCGGTCCTACTTCCTTGGACGCATCAATGATGATCTGTGTATGTGTTTTTTTATCCCGGTCCCGTTGAAGGTGTTTGTGGGCATTCTCAACCAGGACAATAGAGGCATCCACCATGACACCGATGGCAATGGCAATCCCTCCAAGACTCATGATATTGGCATTAATCCCCAGAGCAAACATGATGAGAAAAGACATTAAAATCCCCACGGGCAGAGTAAAAATAGCCACAAATGCAGACCTGAAATGCAAAAGAAAAAATACACAGATAACCGCAACCACAATCAATTCTTCGGTAAGTTTGCTTTTCAGCGTTTCAATCGCTCTTTCGATCAAGTCGGACCGGTCATAACCGGAGATGATTTCAACGCCTTCAGGAAGACCTTTTTCAAGCTCTTTTAATTTTTGTTTCACCCTCCGGATGACTTCAAGGGCGTTTTCACCATATCGTATAATGACCACCCCTCCGGCTGTTTCACCCTCGCCATTCCATTCAAGGATACCCCGCCGCAGTTCAGGACCGATATGGACATTGGCAATATCCTGTAACAGGATCGGGGTACCTTTTTTATCAAAAGCAACGGCAATGTTTTTTATATCTTCAATCGATTTGATATATCCAAGGCCCCTTACCATGAATTCAGTCTCAGCCATCTCAATGAGCTTGCCCCCGACATCAGAGTTGGATCGCTTTATGGCATTTTTAATTTTCTGAATGGTGATATTATAGGAAACCAGCTTGTCCGGATCAACTTCCACCTGGTATTGTTTT
>JAOZRF010000079.1 GCA_029940245.1 Desulfobacula sp. | reverse complement strand
AATGTTTTTTCAACAAGTTTTAAACAATTTGAAATTCTACCAGGATTCTACCAGACCAACCAGTGTTATATTTGTAAGTTGCTGATTTTATTGATAAAAATTGGTGGAGGCGGCGGGAGTTGAACCCGCGTCCGAAAACAATCAACCCTGGCTTCTACATACTTATCTCAAAATTTAAAATTAGTTGTATTGTCTCCTTTGAGATGGATACAAATCAATATAGCCTGAAAAGTTTAACCTTTAAGGTTCAGACACCCTTAAAAGGCGGTCTTGCAAAGTCGACGCCCTGACCTGAAATCTGCAAGAAGGATATCAGCAGGACGGAAGCTGCTCTACGCAGCTACAGCGTAATTATAATCATCTGCGATTATGTTTATTTTCTGCCAAGTTTACGAGCTGACAAAAGACTCGGTATGCTACCATAGACTTCAAAATCTCCGTCGAAGCCATTTCGCCCCCAAATTGTAAAAGAACAAGTGTTGCCATATAATAGTTCTAAAAGCTTAAAAAGTCAATATCAGCAGAACCACAATATTGACTGAACCTGTGAATTGTTTTTTCTAGGAATATTTTTTACGTTCCCGGTCCAGGTCACGCTGAACATCTTTTCTCTTAATCGTTTCTCTTTTGTCGTATAATTTTTTACCCTTGCCAAGACCGATCAGCACTTTTATTTTATCATTTTTAAAAAATATTTTCAGCGGGACAAGTGTATATCCTTTTTCTTTAATTTTGCTTGAAAGTTTTCTAATTTCATATCTATGAAGTAAAAGTTTTCTTGTTCTATGGGTTTCATGATTGGTGTAATAAGCATATTTGTATGGTGAAATATGCAATTGTCTTAAAAAAAGTTCGCCATTTTTGATATCTGCATATGCATCTTGAAAACTGACCCTTCCCTCTCGAATGGATTTCACTTCCGTTCCAACCAGAACGATGCCGGCCTCATATTCTGATTCAATCTGAAAGTTGTGTCGGGCTTTTTTATTGGTGGCAATTATTTTAATAAATTCTGAAGTCATTTATTATTCACTCTCTTCACCAAAAGGAAGAATGTCTTTGTATTCTTTCAGAATAAAATCAGAAATTTCTTGAACACAATTTAGAGTCATTATTTTTTTCACACTTTTTCTTGCTTTTTTCGTATCAAGGTCTCGAATCATTCTTTTAACCACTGGAATGGAGATTGAATTCATGGAAAATTCAGTTAATCCCATACCAACCAGAACAGGTATATTCATAGGATCGCCTGCCATTTCACCACACATGACAAGATCCTTCCCTTTCTTCTTTGCTGCATCACAGGTCATTTTTATCATTCTTAACACTGCCGGATTCAATGCCTGGTAGAGGTGGGCCACCATTCTATTACTCCTGTCAATGGCCATGGAGTATTGAATCAAGTCATTTGTTCCAATGCTGAAAAAATCGACATGATCAGCAAGGTGTTCGGCAATCATTACCGCGGAGGGGACTTCAATCATGATTCCCAGGGGAATATCTCCATTAAAAATTTTATTTTCATGTTCAAGTTCAAGAATGGCCTTATTCATTATTTGTTTGACCTGAATAATTTCTTCAACACAGGAAATCATGGGGATCAGTAATTTTATATTACCAAACGCTGCTGCCCGTAAAATAGCTTTTAACTGAGTGATAAAAATATCTTCATTCTCAAGGCAAAATCTTACAGCTCTCAGGCCTAAGACAGGATTGGCCTCTTCAATGGCTGTCAGATATGGATTCACCTTGTCACCATTAATATCAAGCGTTCTGATGGTAACACTCTTTGGAGACATGATTTCAACGAGTTCTTTGTATTTACATAAAAGTTCATCCTCAGTCGGGAACCGTTTTAAATCAAGGTATAAAAATTCTGTTCTAAAAAGACCAATACCGATAGCCCCATAATCTTTTGCGGCAACAACTTCTTCCACAAGTTCAATGTTGGCCATGAGAGTTAAGGAAATGCCGTCCTTTGTAATAGCCGGCAGGTGGCTATCTCTTTCTAAACCGGCTCTGTATTCTTCAAACCTTGCCATACGTTCTTCATAGTCAAAGAGCGTATCTTCTTCAGGATTGATAATCAGTGTTCCTGAGGAACCGTCAATAATTAAAATATCATCATTTTTAACATTCGCGGTTGCAAAACCCAATCCTAAAACAGAAGGAATTCTTAATGATTTTGCAATAATACTTGTATGGGAATCTTTCCCTCCACGATCAGTAACAAACCCTTTTATCCGTTCAAGCTGTATCTGGCTGGCATCAGCAGGCGACAAATCATGAGCCACAAGGATGACGCGTTTATTTATATCTGAAATCTTAATATCCTGGGCTCCGACAAGATATGTCATGATTTTATCTGAGACCTGGACAATATCAATGACCCGGGCCTGCAGGTAGATATCATCAATCTGCTGGAACATGGATTTGACTTTTCCGGATACTTTTCTCAATGCCCATTCAGCATTTATTTTTTCATTGGAAATAGTCTCAATGGTCTTGCCATACAGCATCTTATCTTTAAAGAGCGCCATATGTGTTTCAAGAATATTTAAATTTTCTCCCAGATCTTTATCAAGGGATTCAATTATTCTGGCATGGTCATTTTTTGCTTTTGAAACAGCCTGTTTGAATCTGTCTATTTCTTTGGATACCAGGTCATCACTGACAGGATACCTTTTTGTAATATTAACACCTTCTCTATCAACGATATAAGCCTTACCAATACAGATGCCGGGAGAACCACTGATCCCTTTAATAATTATCTGTCCTGATTTTGCAATATTCATCATTATATTTCTCCAAAACCGGATTCAAAAAAATCAAGAATCTGTTCAAGAATCATCATATCTTCCTGATTTTCAATTTCAATCACAATTTTTGTTCCTTTTACAGCACACAAGGTCAGTATGTCTATGATACTTGCTGCATCAACTTTTGTTGAATCTGCACAAAGCCATACGTCAGAGTGAGCCGAATCAACCATTTGTGCTATTTTGGATGCCGGTCTTGCGTGCATTCCAAGTTCATTTTTAACAGAAGTTCTGCGAGCAATTATTTTTTTATCTTTCAATCTTAATTCTTTCTATGAAAATTTTTTCTTTTTTATACCTTTCCATGAAAAATGTCAATGTAAGGACAAGCTTATAATTGACGATTATATTTTTATATGATAGGCCTTTGGCTTAAAGCGTTTAATAATACATAGGCGTATTTTACCAGATTTTGTCAATTCAATTTGCATAAAAATAAGGAAGATATTGGAATAATCAACATGGAAAAACATGTAAACAACGAAAACTATCCGATTGATGATTTTAAAAGTGGTGAGTCATGGCGGCTATTTAAAATCATGGGAGAATTTGTTGAAGGTATTGATGCCTTGCACAATCTTGGTCCGGCAGTATCGATTTTTGGTTCTGCACGAATGAATGCCGACCATCCATATTATCAAAAAACTGAGAACCTTGCGGCATTATTTGCCCAAAAAGGATATGCTGTTATTACCGGCGGAGGCGGGGGTATTATGGAGGCTGCCAATAAGGGGGCGGCAAGAGAAGGTGCTGAATCCGTGGGGCTCAACATCAAACTGCCATTTGAACAAAAGCCAAATCCTTATGCAAGCACACAAATCGAATTTAACTATTTTTTTGTAAGAAAAGTGATGTTTTTAAAATATGCCCAGGCATATATTATCATGCCGGGAGGCTTTGGAACCCTTGATGAGTTGTTTGAAACCATTACATTGATTCAGACAAAACGTATCCGAAAAATGCCGATTATCATGGTGGGCAAAGACTATTGGAATGGTATGATCATTTGGATAAAAGATAAACTTTTAGAAGAAAAGATGATTTCCGAAAAAGACCTTGAACTGTTCCATCTTTTGGATGCCCCGGAAGATATTGTTCAGGTCGTAGAAAATTTTTATATCAACAATTTATGAAATTATTTGAACCAAACACAAAAGACAAAACCATAGCCCATACATACAATGCGGAATCCATTGAGGTCTTGAAAGGTCTGGACCCGGTCAAACGAAGGCCCGGGATGTATACTGACACTTCAAGTCCTGATCATCTGGCATTTGAGGTTATTGACAATAGTGTGGATGAAGCGATTGCAGGATATGCGACCCGGATTGATGTTGTATTAAAAAAGGATCAATCTGTTATAGTATCTGACAATGGCCGCGGAATGCCCGTGGATATTCATCCTGAAGAAAAAGTGTCCGGAGTGGAATTGATCATGTCAAAACTTCATGCCGGTGCTAAATTTTCCAATAAAGATTATAGTTATTCCGGCGGCCTCCATGGTGTTGGTGTTTCTGTTGTCAATGCCTTGTCTTCCCGTTTGAAAATTCTCATCAAAAGGAATGGGCAGGAATATGGCATTGGCTTTAAAAATGGGATTAAAACTGAAGATCTGACAATTGTCAAAAAGCTTAACAGCAAAGAAACCGGAACCTCTCTTCAATTTTTCCCTGATTTTTCCTATTTTGATAAGCCCTTATTTTCAAAAACAGCCTTAAAAACAGCACTGAAATCAAAGGCTATTCTTTGCAAGGGGCTTGTTACCACATTTTATGATGAAGACTCGGGAGAAAAAGACACCTGGAAATATGACCAGGGCCTGGATGATTATCTCAATGAAAATTTAAATGGGGAAAAATGTATTTTCTCCCGCACTTTTGCCGGGGAAATTCATGGAGATGACATCAAACTAAACTGGGCTGTTAACTGGACCATGGAATCCGGTCCCAATCCTGAAGAAAGCTATGTCAATCTTATTCCCACGCTACTGGGCGGAACCCATGTCAATGGATTCCGATCCGGGCTTTTGGAATCTGTTCGGGAATTTTGCAAGTTCAGGAATCTTTTACCCAAAGGGTTGTACCTTGCGCCGGAAGATATCTGGGACAAAATCGGGTATATTCTTTCTGTCAAGCTTTCCGATGCCCAGTTTTCAGGGCAGACAAAAGAGCGGCTTTCATCCCGCCATTGCGCTAATCTTGTAAATATTCAAGTCAGAGATACTTTCAGCTTGTGGCTGAATCAAAATATTGAGGAAGGTGAAAAATTAGCCGCCTTTGCCATTGAAAATGCAAAAAATCGAGTGCAGAAAGCCAAAAAAGTGACCAAAAAAAGGGCATCCAATGGTACCATACTTCCTGCCAAATTATCGGATTGCACAAGTATTGATCAGGCAAGACGGGAATTATTTTTTGTGGAAGGGGATTCTGCCGGTGGTTCTGCAAAGCAGGCAAGAGACAGGCGCTTTCAGGCAATTATGCCTCTACGTGGTAAAATATTAAATACATGGGATCTTGAATCCTCTGCCATTATTGAATCCAGAGGAATCAGGGATATTTCCCGAGTTTTAGGTGTAATCCCGGGATCAGATGACATTTCCAAACTGCGGTATAACAGGATATGTGTTCTGGCAGATGCCGACTCTGACGGGCTGCATATTGCAACACTTATGTGCGCTCTGTTTTTAAAACATTTCCCTGAGATTGTAAAAAAAGGACATGTCTATATTGCCATGCCGCCATTATATAGAATAGACGTAGGAAAAGAAGTTTTTTATGCCTTGGACGATGCTGAAAAAACCACTATTACCAAAAAAATAAACCGGCGTAAAAAACACGGCAAAATAAACGTTCAAAGATTTAAAGGGCTGGGTGAAATGAATCCTGCCCAGCTTAAGGAGACAACGATTTCTCCGGATTCCAGACGTCTGGTCCAATTATCTGTTGAAAATGAGTCTGAAGAATCCTTAAAACAAGTTTATGATATTATGGATATGCTCCTGGGGAAAAAAAGAGCAAAAGACAGAAAGACCTGGATAGAATCAAATGGCAATATAAAAGAGATTGAGTAATGAAAGAAACGCTTCCCTCAGCAATTGAAGATTATGAAAAAATACCTTTCCAGGAATTTACCCAGAAAGCGTATTTAAATTATTCCATGTATGTCATTTTAGATCGTGCTCTGCCCCATATTGGAGATGGTTTAAAGCCTGTACAAAGGAGGATAATCTACGCCATGAGCCAATTGGGGCTGGCATCCACTGCTAAATTTAAAAAATCAGCCAGAACAGTGGGAGATGTTTTGGGTAAATTTCATCCCCATGGAGATACTGCCTGTTATGAAGCCATGGTTCTTATGGCACAGCCTTTTTCGTTAAGATATCCTTTGGTCGATGGCCAGGGGAACTGGGGTGATCCCAATGATCCCAAGTCCTTTGCCGCCATGAGATATACAGAATCAAGATTATCAAAATATGCTGATATTTTTCTTCAGGAGGTTGATCAGGGAACCTCGGACTGGGTACCGAATTTTGATGGAACCTTAAACGAACCAAAACTTCTTCCTGCCCGGCTACCCAATATTTTGCTGAACGGATCAACGGGTATTGCCGTTGGCATGGCAACCAGTATTTTACCCCATAACCTGCGTGAAGTTGCAAATGCGTTAATTCACTTAATCGATAATGAGAACGCTACTCTTGATAAAATCTGTAAATTTATCAAAGGTCCTGACTTTCCAACTGAAGCGGAAATCATCACACCATTTTCCGAAATAAAGGATATGTACAGGACAGGAAGCGGCAGAATTAAGATGCGGGCTAAATTTCATATTGAAGATTCAGAACTCATTTTCACAGCTCTCCCCCATCATGCTTCAACGGAAAAAATTTATGAGCAGATTGCCTCCCAGATGGAAGCAAAAAAACTGCCCATGGTCATTGATATAAGGGATGAATCAGACCATGAAGACCCCACGCGGCTTGTCGTAATCCCACGCTCGAAAAAGGTAGATCTTAACGCATTAACGGATCACTTATTTGCTACAACCGATCTTGAAAGATCCTATTCTTTTAATATGAATATGATTGGAGTGAATGGCAGGCCTCAGCTTAAAAATCTTCTTGAGGTACTTACAGAATGGCTTGAATACAGGGCAGAAACTATAAGAAAAAAATTAAATTTCCAACTGGAAAAAATTTTAAGCCGTCTTCATCTTTTAGAAGGTTTTCTTATCGCATTTTTAAATATTGATGCAGTGATTAAAATCATCAGAAGATCTGATCATCCCAAAAAAGACCTTATCAAGGCCTTTTCATTAACCGAGTTACAGGCAACGGCAATTCTTGAAATCAGGCTGCGTCAACTTGCCAGGTTAGAGGAAATAAAAATACAAGCTGAACAAAAAGAGTTGAATTCTCAAAGAAAAAACATTGAAAAAATTCTTGGAAAGGAAAAAATATTTAAAGAATATATAAAAGAAGAAATAAAATCAGATGCAAAAAAATATGGTGATAAAAGACGATCACCAATAAAAAAGCGCAAAGAGGCAGAAAAATTTTCTATTACAGATTTAATGGATATCGAACCTGTAACCATTATTTTGTCTAAGAACGGCTGGATCAGATCTGCCAAAGGCCATGACATTAACCCTGAATCAGTCAAGTTTAAATCAGGAGATTCGCTTTTAGGACATTTAAGGACTAAAAGTGACAAACCCATCGTTTTTCTGGACAATACCGGGCGAAGCTATATGCTTTTTTCCCACACACTTCCTTCCGCCAGGAGTAATGGAGAGCCTTTAACCGGTCATTTGACTATCCAGCCCAATGCCTATATTAAATTTATGCTCTCCGCTGAAAATGATCATCATTTCCTGATGGGTTCTGACAATGGCTATGGATTTATCGTTAAATTCAATGATCTTTTAACCCACTATAAAAATGGCAAGGCCATTGTCAGTTTAAAGAAAAATCATGAATTGTTAACTCCCGAGGCGGTTATTGATCTGGAAAATGACAGCATTGTGGCAGTTACATCTGAAGGCAGAATTTTGATATTTAAATTAAGACAATTGCCTAACTTAAAAAAAGGACAGGGGAATAAAATTATTTCCATCCGCAAAAAAGCACTGAACTCACCCTTTCCTGAAACACTTAACTTCCTTAAAATATTACCATTCAATGCAAACATTATCATCCATTCCGGCCGACATTATCTTAAATTGAGTCCTGGCAACCAAAAAGATTATACAGGGATGAGAGGTCATAGAGGGAAAAAACTTCCCCGGGGATATCAGAAGGTTGATCGTGTGGAAATTGTACTCATTGAATCAAATAGTGATTAAAAAATGAAAAATTTTTTTTTAAATAATTTTATTTTGATCACTCTTCTTGGCCTTTTATCTTTTTTTATTTTTTTATCTGTATCGATTCATAATGATGAATTCTGTTGTAATCTAACTCGTTTGGAAAAAATTAAAAAAACCGGAGTCTTGAAACTTATCACCAATAATTCCATTAATACCTATTATTATTATAATGGACAGCCCACTGGTTTTGAGTATGACCTGGCCAAAGAATTTGCCGATTTTATGGATGTTGATCTTGATGTTGTTAGCCCGGGCTGGAACAACATGTTTGCATATCTTAAACAGGGCAAAGGTGATTTTATTGGATCAGGGCTTGCCATAACAAAAAAAAGAATTGAAAAAGTTAATTTTTCAATTCCCTATATGACGATTCAGCAACGCATTGTCTATCATAAATCAGTTACCGGACCTAAAAATATCAAAGATCTGGCCTTTCGAACCCTGCACATCCGTCGGGGGACATCTTATCATTCACGACTTGAAAAAATTAAAAAATCAGGGGTGAATCTTCACTATATCCTTCATGACAATATCCCAACAGAAGAACTGATCCGCATGGTTAATGACAGAAAGATAGAATTTACAATAGCCAACGATAATGTTGCATATTTAATTCAAAGATATTATCCGGATATACGAATCGGGATAGCACTTCAGAAAAAAGAATATTTTGCCTGGGCTGTCAATAAAAATGATCTGCAACTGCTTGAACAGATTAATGAATTTTTCCTGTCTGCAAATCTAACCGGGCTGGTGCAAAAAATATCTGAAAAATACTATTCAAATTTTGAAAATTCAGATCCATTTGACCTGAAAAAATTTCATCAAAGGCTTGAAACCAGGCTGCCAAAATATAAAAAAACAATTATTAATGAATCCAGAAAATATAATTTTGACTGGAAACTTATTGCTGCCATTGTGTACCAGGAATCCCATTTTAATCCAACGGCAAAAAGTTCTACAAATGTCATGGGTTTGATGCAGGTAACAACCAGTACAGCAGAAGAAATGGGTATTGAAAACCGATTGAACCCGGCACAAAGCATTAAAGCCGGAATAAAATATCTTGATAAAATGGTTAAAAAATTCGATTATATCAAAGATGACTATGAAAAGATGCTGTTTGCTTTGGCCAGCTACAATATCGGGTATGGACATGTAATGGATGCCATGCAGATCGCCAGGAAGATGGGACTGGATGAAAAAATGTGGCAAAATTTAAAAACTGCACTGCCATTATTATCAAAATCAGACTACTATACAAAAACCCAGTATGGCTATGCAAGAGGTTGGGAGCCGGTTCAATATGTTGATCGTATCCTCGTCTATTTTGATATACTGAAACAGACAAAAAATATCACAACAAACTATTAATTCATAACACAAATAAAAAAATTGACTTAA
>JAOZRF010000078.1 GCA_029940245.1 Desulfobacula sp. | reverse complement strand
AGTAAAAATAAAACGATAATTGTTAATAGTAGCCTGGTTTGCATTCTATTCTCCAGTCAGTTAATGTGCAGGCCAGTATATCTTGTTAATTTGAATGATATCTGATCAATTTTTTAAAATCGATTTAAAATTCCATACCAATATTTATAATGCCTGTAAAGGCATTTCAACAAATCAATTTTGGTGGAAATATAATTGATTCTGGCAGAACCTCTCAGAATGGTTTTTATTGGAGACTAACTTTCATGGCCTGAAAACGCAAGACTAAACTTTATAGTTAAATTGAATTTCCTTGAGTGCCTGATATTCAAAATTTATTTGGAGATACACTTTCATCAAATTTATAGGAGCGCATGAGTCGTCGTGCCCGATCAAATAAATCAGGGCGTAAATTATCTTTTACAAAACCAAAAATAAAACCATATCAGCAGGACAAATGAAAAACGATAGTATAGCATCCTTATGTACTGATATTATATACTGATATTGTAACCCAAACGAATGAATGCTATAAATCACTGTAAAATGCGATTAAAAAAATAATGTCCAGGGCTGAATGATGAACAATAATTTAAACAAGCAATTGAATATTTTAATGACATACAAATCTATGGAAAGTTGAAAAAACAATGAAACAAATTGATTTAAGAAGCGATACAGTTACAAAACCATCGGCTGCCATGCTGGAAGCGATGATAAAGGCTGTTGTGGGGGATGATGTATATGGGGAAGATCCTACCATAAATAAACTGGAAACCCTTGCTGCAAAAATGCTGGGGAAAGAAAATGCAATCTTCACCACCAGCGGCACCCAAAGCAATCTTCTTGCCCTGCTGGTTCATTGTGAAAGGGGAGATGAGTATATTGTGGGCCAACAGGCCCACACCTATCGGTATGAAGGCGGGGGAGGTGCTGTGTTTGGCAGCATTCAGCCCCAGCCCCTGGACCTTGAAGCCGATGGAACCTTGAGTCTTGAAAAGGTTTCTCAATTTATTAAACCCGATAATTTTCATTTTGCCAGGACAGCCCTTTTATGCCTTGAAAATACCCAGGCTGGAAAAGCCCTGCCCCTTGAATATTTTAGCGAGGCAAAAAAATTAGCAAGAGATAAAGGTCTGATGCTGCATCTTGATGGGGCAAGAGTCTTCAATGCTGCTGTAAAACTTAAAGTTGATGTTAAAGAGATTACAAACTATTTTGATACCATTTCCTTTTGCCTGTCAAAGGGTTTGGGGGCTCCTGTCGGCTCAGTCCTCTGTGGTTCAAAGGATCAGATTAAAAAGGCAAGGCGCTGGCGCAAGGTTTTGGGAGGTGGCATGAGACAGGCAGGGATTCTTGCTGCTGCCGGTATTTTTGCCCTTTCAAACAATATTCAACGACTTAAGGATGATCATGATAATGCCCTTGCTCTGGCAAACGGATTGGCAAAGATTGAAGGTATTACAATTGATGTCGATATGGTTCAAACCAATATCTTTTTTGCAGACATCAAGGCGGATATGGGGTCTCTTTGTAAATTTTTAAAGGAAAAGAAAATTATCATAGATAAAAGCAATCATTTAAGGATTGTCACCCACCTGGATATCTCAAAAAAAGATATTGAGGAGACTATCAGCGCTTTTAGAAAATATTTTCTTTAATGTTTCCGGTGCAATACTTTTGGCTCCCCTGTGGGCAATTACCGTTGTCATTGCTTTACGTTCCGTCCTCGATCCTTAATGGGAATATAGTCCTGTTTTTGATTGCCGGAATATATCTGCCGGGGTCTTGAAATCCTCATCTCAGGGTCAGATACATCCTCTTTCCACTGGGCAATCCAACCCGGTAAACGGCCTATGGCAAACATGACGGTAAACATATTGGTGGGGATACCCAGGGCCCGCAATAATATGCCGGCATAAAAATCCACATTAGGGTAAAGACTTTTTTCTTTAAAATATGAATCATTTAAAGCTGCTTCCTCAAGCCTCCGGGAAATGTCCAGGAGCGGGTCTTTTCGTTTAATTTTTGAAAGGACGACATCACACATATTTTTCATGATCCTGGCCCTTGGATCAAATGTCTTATAGACCCTGTGTCCGAATCCATACAGCCTGAAGGGGTCATTTTTATCTTTTGCTTTTGAAAGACACTCCTTGACAGTGAAACCATCATTATAAATTTTTTCCAGCATATTCACCACAGCCTGGTTTGCTCCGCCGTGCAAAGGGCCCCAAAGTGCTGAAATTCCGGCAGAAATCGTAGAATAAATATTGACTTTGCCACTTCCCACAACTCTTACTGCCGTGGTTGAACAATTTTGTTCATGATCGGCATGAAGAATCCAGAATACATTCAAGGCCCTGACCAGGTCAGCATCTATTTTATAAGGAATCACCACTTTGTCAAACATCATATTTAAAAAATTACCGCAATAACACAGGTCCGGCCTTGGATATACAACCCTTTCCCCCAATGAAATTCTGTATGCCATTGCTGCCATTGTCCTGATTTTTGAAATAAGGCGAAGATATGTTGCGTTCATTTCCTCCTCAAGATCAATCAGTTCAGGGTAAAAACTTCTCATTGCATTGACCATGGCTGATAAAATCCCCATGGGGTGGGCTTTGGGGGGATAATTCTGATAAAATGCCTTCATGTTTTCATGCAGGGGAGAAAAATCATTCAAGTAAACACTGGTCCGGGTCAATTCCTTCCGGGTAGGAAGCTCACCTGTGATCAAAAGGAATGCCGTTTCTACAAAAGTTGAGTGGTCTGCCAATTGCTCAATGGGGATACCCCGGTATCTTAAAATCCCCTTTTCCCCATCCATATAGGTAATGGCACTTCTACAGGTTCCCGTATTTCCGAATCCAGGATCAAATGTAATATATCCTGTTTCCTGGCGCAGACTTCTGATATCAATTGCCTTCTCCCCTTCTGAACCTTCTATCACTGGGAGCGTCAGCTCTTTTCCATTAATCACAAGTTTGGCAACGTCAACCATTAAACTCTCCTTTGCCTTATGCCGATACATTACATTGAATTTCGTACGTCTATCTTGTCTCACCTGGAATCGTATAGGTTTTACATGTCCCGCTGGAACACTCTCTTTCCTGGGTCTGAACTCCCTTAGCGTATCCGGCTGACGAACTTGCCATGGCAAAATTGGTTTTGGAAACAACTCTTTCATATTCATCTGATTTGCATTTGGGGCAAGTCACGATATCATTATCATTTGAACCCATCACAATGACTTCAAAAAATTCTCCACATTTTGAACATTTAAATTCATATATCGGCATTATTTCTCCTTTATCCTGATTTAAAAAAATTTTAAATTAACACTATTTGACTATTTGTCAAGATGGTGCCTGTCCAAGAAGTTCCCTGGCATGGGTCAGGGTTGCATTGGTAATATGAGTCCCGCCAATCATCCTGGCAATTTCTTCAATTCTTGCATTCTCGTCAGCCAAAGGAACAATGGTCGTAAAGGTACGCTCATCAATTATATTTTTTGAGATTCTGAACTGGTTTTGCGCATATTTTGCGATCTGGGCCAGGTGCGTAATACAGATCACTTGATGTTTCTGTGACAATTGCTTTAATTTAAGGCCGACTTTTTCAGATGTTGCTCCCCCGATACCGGCATCCACCTCATCAAAAATTAATGTTTCCAAAGACTTGGTTTTTGATAGAACCGCTTTTAATGCCAGAACAATTCTTGACAGCTCACCACCTGAAGCAATTTTCACCAGAGGCTTTAATGCCTCACCCGGATTTGGGCTGAGAAGAAAGCGCACCCTATCCATTCCGTCCAGCCATATTTTTTCAAGATCTGCTGTTGCAATATCTTCCGGGTCATTTGTGATCTGGATTGAAAAGGCAACCTCAAATTTTGCTTTCCCCATTTCAAGGGCATCTAATTCTTCGCCGGCAAGTTCAGATAACTTTTTCCCTGCTGTTTTTCTTAGTATTGATAATTTTTTTGCTTTCTGATCGATTTCTTTTAAAAACCCTTGAACATCCTTTTCAAGGATTTTGATCTGTTTTTCAATCTCTGTGGTTTGAGAAAGCTTTTTTTGCATGGCTTCATACTCATCAAACAGGGTATCCAGGCTCCCTCCATATTTTCTTTTTAATTTTGAAATCAAATGCAGTCTTTGATCCGTCATTTCAAGGGAGGCAGGATCAAGATCAATATCAGAAGAAAAAACCCTCAGTTCGCTGACAATATCCTGCAAATCAAATACAATGGAAGAAAGCTTTCCTGTAATTTTTTCCAGACGTTCATCAGCCATGCTTAGTTTTTCCATATCATTTCTCAAAAACGACAGCCTTTCAGAAAGAGAACCTTCCCTGTCATGAATTTCATGAATGGATCGATTGACAGCTTCAAATATTTTCGAGGCATTTAAAAGAATCCCGCGCTTTTTTTCAAGATCTCCATCTTCGTTGGCCAGGATGCATGCATCACTTATCTCATTTATCTGAAACTCAAGAAAATCCTGTTCTTTTCTCTTTGTCTCCAGACTGTTCTTAAGTTCTCTTATCTTTTTCTTCAAAGGGATAGTGATCCGGTATAATTTTTTGACTTCATTTTTCAGCTCCTGGGTCCCGGCAAACTCATCTAAAATATCCAGGTGATTTTCCTCTTTTAGTAACCCCTGGTGAGCATGCTGGCTTGAGATACCGGCAAGATTGGAGGTCACCTGTTTTAAAAGGTCCAGAGTTGACTGCCGTGAGTTGATAAATACACGGCTTGTGCCTGAAGATGAAATAATCCTTCTCACAATCAGGCCATCCGTGCCATCCATACCAAGGTCTTCCAGAATCATCCCAGCCCCTGATCGGGCATCAATGTCAAAAAAAGCTTCCAGTTCTGCCGCATTACAGCCCGCTCTCACAAGATCTGAGGAAGCTCTGCCGCCGAGCAAAAGATTAACGGCTTCAATAATAATTGATTTCCCCGCACCTGTCTCACCCGTTAATACGGAAAATCCATCCTCAAAGGAAATCCGGATATCATCAATGACTGCAAAGTTTTTTATGGTCAGCCGGCTGAGCATAAAGCCTCCGCATACGGGATTTTATTTCTGGAAAGATATCTTCAGTCTTGGTTGTCATTGGAAGGGACAGTTTTGGCAATATTTTCTTTGACTGTTTCATTGACTATTGCGTAAATATCTTTAAAAGGTTCATGAATATTTGATGGGGATAGTCTTCCCATCTCAATGAATTTTACAATAATCTCTTTTGTGGCTCTTAATATTTGTTCATCTATTGATTTCATAGATATCTAAATACCAGACCTATTGATCAAGGTCAAGATTTTGGATTAT
Organism: Desulfobacula sp.; assembly: GCA_029940245.1. GTDB lineage: Bacteria > Desulfobacterota > Desulfobacteria > Desulfobacterales > Desulfobacteraceae > Desulfobacula. The sequence continues at coordinate 4,270 of JAOZRF010000078.1, read as the reverse complement.
TTTGTATTGCCATGAAAAATATAATGGTTATACTTGCACACAATATTTAATTGATTTGAAAGGTTATAAATAAGGTTCATGGAAAATTCCCCCAATATACCAGACACGGCAGACACATCTGATAAATTAGATCAGCTGGATAAAGAAAAAAAACAAGACGGCATGATAGACATAATATCCTGCAATGGGAAAAATATATTTTTAATCGGTACTGCCCATGTCTCAAGACAGAGCGCTCAACTTGTGGAAGATACCATTCTTGAACAAATCCCGGATACTGTATGTGTTGAGTTGTGTGCAACAAGGCTTGCATCACTGAAGGACGCGGACAGATGGCGCAACATGGATATTGTCAAAGTGATTAAAGAGAAAAAGGCATTGCTCTTGTTTATAAATCTTCTTCTGGCCTCTTTCCAGAAAAAAATGGCTGATAAATTCGGCATCAAGCCGGGCCAGGAAATGATCAATGCAATCAATGCAGGAGAAAAAATCAATGCCGCAATTGTTACGGCCGACCGTGAAATCCAGATCACCCTTTCCCGGGTCTGGAGAGGAATGGGGCTATGGGAAAAATTAAAGCTCATGTTCTCCCTTGTATTTTCTTTTGGTGCCTCGGATGATATCACTGAACAAGACATTGAAAAGATGAAGCAGGAAGATATTCTTCAAACCCTTTTAGCTGATGTGAAAAAGACACATCCCATTATTGAACGATCCCTGATCAATGAAAGAGACCAGTATCTGGCAGAAAAAATCAGGTCTGCTCCGGGTGAAAAAATCGTTGCTGTTGTTGGTGCTGCCCATGCTCCGGGGATTAAAAGATATCTTGCCGCTGATGAAAAAATAGACCTTGATGAACTGAATATTATTCCCCCTGCCGGCAAGGCTGGAAAAATTTTAAAATGGGCTATTCCGGCAGCCATTGTCCTGTTATTTGCATCAGGATTTTTAATGGAAGGGAAAAATGCAGGAGCAGATATGATCTGGATCTGGATTGCTGCCAACGGTATTTTCGCAGGGATTGGCGCCATTCTTGCCCTGGCTCACCCCCTTACCATTATCTGTGCAATTATTGCCGCTCCTTTAACCTCTTTAAATCCCATGATTGCAGCAGGCTGGGTATCAGGACTTGTGGAAGCCTTTTCCAGAAAACCCAAAGTAAAAGATTTTGAAGCAATCCCTGAAGACATCGTATCCATAAAAGGGTTCTGGCGCAATAATGTAACCCGGATTCTTCTGGTGGTTGTTTTCACTAACCTGGGATCGGCCATAGGAACCTGGACAGCAGTACCCTTGATGCTGAAACTGATTAATTAGTGTTTGACCTAAAACCCCGAAAAATCAAAATAATTATTTGTTCAGGGAATCAGCAAATTTCTGAATACATTGGGGAAAAAGCTGCCACTCTTTTTCAAGGCCTTTTTTCTTTATATCATCAAGGGAGTCATTATCTTTAATTGCAAATGCTTTCTGCCCTATAATGGGGCCTGTATCTTCCCCATAATCAATATAATGAACAGTGCACCCGCCAATTTTACAGCCGTAACGAAACGTGTCCCCATATCCGTCCGTGCCGGGGAATGAAGGCAGAAGTGCAGGATGAATATTCATGATTTTATACATGCCTGGTTCCGTGTTGATCCTGTCAATAAAATAGGGCGTAAGAACCCGCATGAATCCTGCCAGAACCAGAAGATCCATGTCATAGGCAAGCATTTTATCCAAAAGTTTTCTTTCAGCAATGGCCCGGGTCTTTAAAAAAAATGCCCGCTGTTCTTTTGATGCCTTGCTTGCCACCAGCTGCTGTTTTGATAAAATCTCATCTAAATTAAAATCCTCTGGAAGATCTGAATCATTGATTCCTTTTTTACAGGACCCTATAATTTTAGAATAATCCACCACAAAGGTATCGATATTTGCCTTTTGAGCGCGTTCCAGACCTTTTACCCCGGGGGTATCAGAGCCTGTAAAAATAATACCGGCATCAATTAAATTGCTTTGACATGCATCAATAATAGCCTGAAGGTTTGTCCCACCGCCGGATATCAAAGTACCCACATTGATTTTATTTGCCATGTTCTGCCCCTTTAAAAATTCCTATTGATTCCCAAATCCGTTTTGTCCACCACAATCAGGACATTCCCAGGTAATGCCGTTGCACGTCACACCCCAGAGATTTTCCTGCATGCAGTCCTGGCATATTGAAAACCCGCACCTGCAATTCCAGCAGAACATAACTGTTTTTCCGCAGCAATGACATTGTTTTGACTGTTTTGCGCGCCTTTTTTCTTTTCTGCTTTTAGCTTTTTGGTCCATATAAGGATTATATACTTCTCCTTTAAATAAAAAGATAGTATATATAATCATGATTGAGTCAATAATTCAATATTATAAAAAAAGGTCTTTAACATGGTAGATTCCAAAAAAATATTCCTCATCGACGGCAGTGCTTTTCTTTATCGTGCTTTTCATGCCATCAGAAGTCTTGCCACATCAAAAGGGCATCCAACCAATGCCACCTTTGGTTTTACCCGAATCCTGTTAAAATTAATAAAGGATAACAGCCCGGAATATGCTGTTGTCCTGTTTGATGTTAAGGGCCCTACCTTCAGGCATAAACTCTATGACCAATACAAAGCCAACCGTCCGCCCATGCCTGAAGAGCTGGCAGCTCAGATCCCGGATATCAAGCGGATCATCAAGGCATTGAATATTCCCATTGTTGAAAAACCGGGATTTGAGGCTGACGATCTTGTGGGAACCTATTCAAAAACAGCCCAAAAAAAAGGTTTTGAAGTGGTCATGGTAACGGGAGACAAAGACTTTATCCAGCTTGTTACTGAAAAATGCACCCTTTGGGATCCCATGAAAGACACAATAATGGATGTGAACACAATAAAAAAGGATATGGGAATTGACCCTGCCCAGTTTATTGATGTTCTTGGACTTGCCGGGGACACGTCAGACAATATTCCCGGAGTCCGGGGAGTCGGGCCTAAAACAGCCTTAAAGCTGATTGCCAGATTTGGTTCCATTAAAAATTTATATGAAAATATAGATGATATTAAAGGCCAGACAAAATTATATGAAAATCTTTTATCCAGCAAAAACATTGTGTTTTTAAGCCGGGATCTTGCAACCATCGATATATCCGTTTTTGTCAAAAAGGACATCGAAGATTTTAAACTTGAAGCCTTTGACAGAAAAAAAGCATTTGAATTATTCCAGGAATTTGAATTTAAAACCCTTGCTGCGGAATTTGCACAAAAAGCAGATAAGACAAAAAAAATATACAAGCTCATCTCCACAACCAAAGAACTTGAAAAACTGGCCCATGTCCTTGAAAACAAACAAATTTTTGCCATTGATACGGAAACAACCTCCAAACACCCCACCAAGGCAAATCTTGTGGGCATGTCGTTTTCTTTCCGGGAAAACCAGGGGTTTTATATCCCCATCAGCCACAATTCCGACGAATGCCGGCAGCCCACAAAAGAAGATATCTTAAGAATTTTCAAATCTGTCCTTGAAAACCCGGATATTAAAAAAGTCGGGCAGAACATCAAATATGATTATATTGTCCTGTCAAGATTCGGCATAACCCTGGAGGGAATTGCCTTTGATACCATGATTGCCTCTTATCTGCTCAATCCTTCTGTAAGGGGCCACAGCCTGGACAAAATTGCCATGAATCTGTTTGGCTATAAAACAATTTCCTATACAGATGTAACCGGTAAAGGAAAAGACCAGATTGGCTTTCAGGACCTCCCCATTTCCCAGGCTGTTGATTATGCCTGTGAAGATGCTGATATTACTTTTATGGCTTATCAGGAGTATCAAAAACAAATAAAGGATAAGGGATTTTCAAAGCTTATGGAAACCATTGAGGTTCCCCTTATCAGGGTCCTGGCAGACATGGAACTTCAAGGGATCAAAGTGGATAGGAATGTCTTGAAAAATCTTTCCAATACCTTTGACATTGAACTCAAAACCCTTGAAAAAGAAATCTATGCCCTTGCCGGTGAAGAATTTAATATTAATTCTTCACAGCAGCTGGGGGTAATTCTGTTTGAAAAATTACAATTGAAAACCGTAAAAAAGACAAAAAAGAAAACCGGTTATTCAACGGATGTACATGTCCTTACAAAGCTTGCCCACGACCATGAGCTGCCGGAAAAACTCTTAAGATACAGAACCCTTGGCAAGCTTAAATCAACCTATGTGGATTCCCTTGAAAATCTGATTAATAAAGACAGTGGCAGAATCCATA
>JAOZRF010000077.1:6782-9600 GCA_029940245.1 Desulfobacula sp. | reverse complement strand
ATTCCACCGGGATTTTTTCTTCTGGTAAAATGCAAATCCGGGTTCAGGGCAGAAATTACGTGTGCCCTTCAGGCTATTGATGAAAAACAATCAATAAAAAATTCTCCTGCAACGTTTTCCAGGACATTTCCAAAAACTTTTACCAAAACATTTATTGGATATGAAGAGGGAATCCCAACCAGTGATGGGGAATGCTTTTTTGCTCTTTTTTTTCCCCAAAAAATAAAGAATCAACATAAAGAATATACCCTGGGTTTAAGGGTATTTGAAACAAATAACCTAAAGGTCACACGTGGTACACGGATTAAAAAAATTCCATTATTATACCTTGCCCCTTTTGATGAAATATATATGAGTTCATCCTTTACCAGAAAAGAAATTGTAAGAACCCCTTTTTTAAAATTATTGGGCACCACTAAAACAGGGGGTATGATGAGGGCTGCTGCCTTTTGGGGAAGGCTTGACAGCCGGTATGATGCAATCCTTGGGGCAAATATGGACAAGACAGCACCGGAAAACAGGTGGATGGTGCTTTCAAGGTGCAGAATCTGGGCTGTATTTCAGGGATATTCCAGGGAACTTGCCCCGGATTGTCTTGAAAAATTCACATTTTCCTATGATCATGGCGGCAAATGGCTGTTTCATGTTCCGACATCAGAAGGCAGGTATTATGCTTTAGAGCTATACTTGTCCATTGATCATGAGGATAATCATGTCAGCCTGTCCATATTGAGAATAAAATCTTCAAAAAACACTGGTTTTTTCCTGGAAGACGATAAAATTGTAACCATCATTATCCGGCCGGATATTGAAGACAGAAGTTTTCATGAGGTTGTTAAAGCATATAAGGGGCCTGAAAAAATATGGCCGGCTGCTATCGCAGCTTTTGAAAAAGGATTTTTATTTTCACTTTCACATGGGAAACAATTCAGACTAGTCATATCAAATGGTGAATTTGTGCATGAGCCTGAATGGCACTATATGATCCACCATCCCCTGGAAGCCCGGAGAGGCTTGGATCCAGATTCTGATCTTTTCAGCCCGGGATATTTTACTGCTCCCTGCCTGGGGGGAAAGGCAGTGTTTCTCGATGGTGCAGTGATTGAAAATCAAGATAGGGAAATCGATTTTAGCGAACAGATAAAAAATTTAAAATTAAACCCCTTTGAAAACCAAATGTCTCTTTCCCAGGCAGTATACAAAAGTCTTGATACCTTTATTGTGGATCGCGGCAAAGATAAGAGTGTGATTGCCGGATTTCCCTGGTTTTTGGACTGGGGTAGAGACAGCCTGATATTTTGCAGAAGCTTGATTGAACTGAATCGTTTTTCAGAAGCCAGGGCAATCTTAAGACTTTTTGCCGGATTTGAAAACAATGGAACCTTACCCAATATGATCTGCGGTAAGGATGCTGCAAATATTGAAACTTCTGATGCACCTTTATGGTTTTTTGCCTGCTGCAAAGACCTTATGCAAAAAGAGAAGAGCAAAAAATTTTTAAACGAAGTACTTGATAATCGAAGAATTGCGGATATTCTTCTTTCCATTGCACATTCCCTGATAAAAGGAACAAGGACAGGTGTGAAGGCTGATCCTGAAACCTGGCTTTTATACAGCCCCGCGCATTTTACATGGATGGATACCAATTTTCCTGCCGGGTCTCCAAGGCAGGGGTATCCTGTAGAGATCCAGGCGTTATGGTATAATGCCCTTGTCCTGCTGGCATCTGTTGATCCTTCCAATAAAAAAGACTGGCTCAAAAAAGCCGGAACGATTCAAGATGCTGTTTTTAATCTTTTCTACACTGAAAAATCCGGTTTTTTTTCAGATTGTCTCCATTGTGACGGCCCGGTTGGTGCAAAAAACGCGAAGGCGGATGATGCCTTAAGACCCAACCAATTGTTTTTATTTACCCTTGATGTGATAGAAGACAAAAAAATTGTACAAAAATGTGTTGAAACCTGCCAGCAATTACTTGTTCCCGGGGGGATCAGAAGTCTTGCTGATTCAAAGCTTGAATATCCCCTCAATATTTTTTATAATGGCGGGGTGATAAAGGATCCCCATTTTCCCTATTCCGGTGAATACAAGGGAGATGAAGATACCATGAGAAAGCCTGCCTACCATAATGGTACAGCCTGGACCTGGCAGTTTCCCGTATTTTGTGAAGCATGGGCAGCGGCATTTGGTAAAAACAGTCATGCAACCTGCCTGGCCTGGCTTGGCAGCGTAGTTGATTTAATGAGAAAAGGGGCTGCCGGATATATCCCTGAAATTCTTGACGGTGACTATCCTCATACACCAAGGGGATGTGATGCCCAGGCCTGGGGGTCGAGTGAGGCTGCCAGGGTTATGCACAAGTTATTACAATCAATCTGATATAGGAGAAAAATTTATAGTATGGAAAAGATGCAGATTTACCAAGTATATCCTTCCATCCCCGAACCTTTGTCTTTTCTGGACTATCTTGCCAGAAACCTGTGGTGGTGCTGGCACCACGAAGCCAATGATCTGTTTCAGAGAATCAATCCTGCGCAATGGGAAAAAGTCGGTAAAAACCCTGTGGCCTTTCTTTCTTATATATCCCAGCGACGATTTGATGAACTTTCAAAGGATGAAAGTTTTTTGGTGCATCTTGGGCGGGTAAAGGCACAATTTGAAAAAATGTTTTCCCAGGTGTCGCAAATAAAAGAGCTTGATCTGGCCGCAAAAGAGACAATAGCCTATCTTTCCATGGAATTTGGACTTCATGAATCCCTGCCGTTTTTTGCAGGTGGTTTAGGCAAAGCCGTCTATAATTTTGCTAAGTCACTTGAAA
>JAOZRF010000077.1:0-6772 GCA_029940245.1 Desulfobacula sp. | reverse complement strand
CGGGTATTTCAGGCAGTTTCTTGATCATAATGGATGGCAGCAGGAAACCTATCCTATCAATGATGTGTTTGAACTTCCTGTTCAACGGGTAAAAGACAACACAGGATTTGATATAAAAATAGACATAATGGGACCCGAGGGCAAAATTCATGCTTGTGTCTGGCAATTAAAGATCGGGAAAATTAAATTATTACTATTGGATACAAATTTACCGGAAAATACAAAAAACATCAGAGATATTACATCCCGGCTCTACGCCAGTCACGGTGAAACCCGGGTTGCCCAGGAAATATTATTGGGAATCGGAGGCATCAAGGCCTTGAACGCCATGGAGATATTTCCCAGTATCTGTCACATGAATGAAGGGCATTGTTCCTTTGCCGGATTGGAAAGAGTTTCCATTATCATGGACAAGTATAACCTGGATTTTCAAAGTGCTGTTCAAATTAGTAAAAGAAGCTGTGTTTTTACCACCCATACCCCCGTGGATGCCGGGCATGATGAATTCCCAAAAGAATTGATCCTGCCCTATATGAAGCCCTATGCTGAAAAATTTGGTATTCCCGTATATGAATTGTTATCTTTGGGAGAACCCCGGGACAATAAAGATAATGGCAAATTTTCCATGTTTATTTTTGGCGTTAATTTTTCAGGCTATATCAATGGTGTCAGCCGGATGCACGGCCGGGTGGCTCGCAAAATGTGGCAGTCTTTATGGCCAGGAAGGCATGTGGAAGAAATACCCATTTCACATATTACCAATGGAGTGCATATTTGTTCTTATCTTTCCAGACTTAAAAATGCTTTATTTGAACGTTATCTGCCGTCAGAGTGGACCAATTGTCTGTCCAGCCCGGAGCTGATTTCAAGAATAGATCATATAGAAGATGAAGAGCTGTGGCATGTCCATGAAATGGACCGGTCCAATTTAATCAGAAAATGCCGGCAGTTATTATTAAAACAATATGAAAGGCGGAATGCACCCAGAAATTTACTGGATGAAATTGACACTGTGTTGGACGTTAAGGTTTTGACCATTTGTTTTGCCAGAAGGTTTGCGACGTATAAGCGGGCAGGGCTTTTATTAAAAGACATCCCCCGTTTGACACGACTCATCACTGATGAGAACAGGCCCATCCAGCTCGTGTTTGCAGGCAAAGCCCATCCCAATGACAATGAAGGTAAAGATATCATCAAAAAAATTGTTGAATTTGCAAGGGGTTATGATGTCAGGCACAGGGTTGTTTTTCTTGAAAATTACGATATCAATATTGCAAGATATATGGTTCAGGGGTGTGATATATGGCTCAATACCCCCAGGAAGCCCAATGAAGCCTGTGGTACTTCAGGAATGAAAGCATCTGCAAATGGCGGGTTAAATCTTTCCATTCTTGATGGATGGTGGTGTGAAGGATTTAACGAGAACCGGGGATGGAGTATTGGGAATGGAGATGTTTATGATAACAATGAATACCAGGATGAAGTTGAAAGCCAGGCTTTGTTCAATGTTCTTGAAAATGAAGTGATTCCAAAATTTTATAACAGGAATAGAGGCAATCCACCTGTACAATGGATCAAGATGATGAAAGAAGCCATGAAAATGGCTATCATTGATTTTTCCAGCGATCGGATGGTCAGGGAGTACGCAACAAGATTTTATATTCCTGCAGCAATCAATTTTAAACTATTAACCGATGATTCAGCCGGGAAAGCAAAAGAGCTGGCCATGACCCATTCCCGGTTGACATCCCTGTGGCGCTGTATTGAATTATCAAAACCGGAAGTGACCACGGGAATTGATTTTATAGTTGGGGATACATTCAGGATCACCCTTAAGGTTTTTCTGGGTGAATTGACCCCGGAAGAAGTTGAGGTTCAGATTTATCATGGCAAAATAAGATCTTCAGATTATCTTGAGGGAAGTCGTGCAGAAACCATGTGGGTGCAGGAAACCACAGATGTGGGCACGTACATTTATGCCTGTACCATTACCTGTTCTACTTCAGGACGGTTTGGCTATACAGCCAGGGTGATTCCAAAAGGGGATAAGATAATGAGCAATACACCCGGTCTTATCACCTGGGCTGATGGGGATGGTTAAAAAAAAATTATTTAAATTAAAGGTTCAACTTTCGGACTTGGCAGATTTTAGTGGGGCCATTAGTGGGGTCAGGCTAAAAAATTTAGGTCCGAAAGTTGAGTTAAAGACGATAACGAAATCCGGCAAAGGAAAAAGAGAATGGCACAAAAACCGAGAATCCTGATTGTGACCCCGGAAGTGACCTATCTTCCCAAGGATATGGGGAATCAATCTAATTATTCTGCGAAGGCAGGTGGTCTTGCCGATGTGTCTGCAGCACTCATCAGTGCATTGTTTGATTTTGGCTGTGATGTTCATGTGGCCCTGCCGGATTATCGTTCTATTTTTAATGGATACACCACAAAGACACACAGCATGGAACTTGAAAAAATCAGAAAACGCCTGGATGAGGAAAGAATTCATCTGGCCGCGGACCGGGCCTTTTTTTATCTGGATAATGTCTATTCCGGATATTCAGATAAAGATCTTAAAGTATCACTGGCATTTCAAAGAGAGGTCATTAATAACATCATTCCAAGGGTTGAACCGGATATCATCCATTGCAACGACTGGATGACGGGCTTGATTCCTGCCATGGCAAGACAAATGGAAATTCCCTGTCTTTTTACAATTCACAATATTCATACCATGACATCCACCATGGCTGAAATCGAGGACCGGGGCATTGATGCCGCATCCTTCTGGAAGCAGCTTTTTTTTAAAACACCACCCCATAGTTATGAAGAAAGCCGGGACTGGAACCGGGTGGATTTTTTGACTTCAGGTGTGTTTGCAGCTCATTATGTTAATACGGTAAGCCCCACTTTTTTAACTGAAATTGTTGAAAACAGGCATCCTTTTGTTGAAATTTGTTTGAAAAATGAGTTGACCAACAAATACCATGCTGAATGTGCCACAGGGATTTTAAATGCACCTGAACCGGAATTCAACCCTGCTGTTGATGAGATGATCCGGTATAATTACGGGCCGAAAAATCACAGGAATTTAAAGGCTAAAAATAAACTCTGTATTCAAAAAATTCTTGATCTTGATCAAGATGAGAATGCAGTCATGTTTTTCTGGCCGTCAAGACTTGATCCTGTGCAGAAAGGATGCCAGCTTCTGGCCCGGATTATGTATGATATTGTATCTCAATACTGGAATGCCAATCTCCAGATTGTTTCTGTGGCCAGTGGAGAATATCAGAAATATTTTCATGATATTGTCAGATTCCATGGCCTTGAACGAAGAGTTGCCATTTGCGGATTCAGTGAGGGATTGTCCCACCAGGCCTTTGCCGGCAGTGATTTTTTATTCATGCCGTCTTCCTTTGAACCCTGCGGTCTTCCCCAGATGGTGGGCGGCATCTATGGGACATTACCCATTGTTCACGATACAGGGGGGTTGCATGATACCATCCGCCAAATGGATACGGAAAATAATCAGGGGAACGGGTTTTTATTTAATGTTCATGATGCAAACGGGTTTAAGTGGGCCATAGACAGGGCCATGGATTTTTATTTTCTTGACCCGGATGTAAAGGAAGTTCAAATTAACCGGATCATGATTGACAGTGTACTTGAATTTAACCACAGCAGATGTGCGGAAGAGTATATTAATTTATATGAAAAAATGCTTAAAAGACCATTTATTGTCTGATCCTGGAATTTTTAATGACCCTTATCTTCTTGCCTATGCAGATATTATATCCTCAAGACGCTTAACTGCCATTGGGCTTGAAAATAAAATCAAACAGGATAACAAGGGATCTTTACAGTCTTTTGCAGACTATCATAAGATTTTTGGACTTCATTTTGATAAGGCTATAGATAAGGATAATGGTTCCTGGGTTTTCAGGGAATGGGCACCCAATGCCAGAGAAATATTTATTGTCTGCGAAAAAACATCCTGGCTCAAAAACAAAGAATTTCAGCTTAAAAGAAAAGAACATAATATATTTGAAAGACGATTTTCAAAAGAAATATTTTCCCACATGGATCTTTTCAGGCTAAAAGTTGTCTGGCCTGGAGGGGAGGGGGACAGGATACCCACGGCAGCCACAAGGGTGGTTCAGGATTTCCATACTGATATTTTTAATGCCCAGGTCTGGCATCCAGAAGAACAATACAGATGGAAAACAAACAAAAAATTGTCTTCAAAAGGGCCGCTGCTGATCTATGAAGCCCATGTGGGAATGGCTTTGGAGGAGGGCAGGGTAGGGACATACCTTGAATTTGAACGTCATATTCTGCCCAAAATAGTTGATGCCGGATATACTGCCATTCAGTTGATGGCCATTCAGGAGCATCCATATTACGGGTCATTTGGGTATCATGTTTCTAACTTTTTTGCTCCTTCATCAAGATTTGGCACCCCGGAAGAATTAAAGAGCCTGATTGATTGCGCCCATAAAAACGGCATAAAGGTTTTTATGGATATCATTCATTCCCATGCTGTAAATAATGAAGTTGAAGGTATTGCAAAATTTGACGGGACAGGTTACCAGTTTTTCCATGATGGCTCAAAAGGCCATCACCGGCAATGGGATTCAAGATGTTTTGATTATGGTAAAATCCATGTATTAAAATTTCTCCTATCCAATTTAAAATTCTGGATTGAAGAATTTAAAATTGACGGATTCAGGTTTGATGGTATTACCAGCATGTTATTTAAAGATCATGGCCTTGGACGGGCATTTGCAGGTTATTCAGATTATTATGGGAACGATGTGGATTTAGATGCCCTTTCATATCTGTATCTTGCAAACAGCTTTGTCCATGATATCAATCCTGAATTTATCACCATTGCCGAAGATGTCAGTGGATACCCCGGACTTGCCGCTCCCATTTTAAAAGGGGGGACAGGGTTTGATTATCGTTATGCCATGGGAATTGCAGATTTCTGGATACGCCTGTTAAAAGACTATAAAGATGAAAACTGGCCCCTTGGCAGTCTCTGGCATGAGCTGACAACAAAAAGAAAAGAAGAAAAAACCATCTCTTATGCTGAATCCCATGACCAGGCCCTGGTGGGTGATAAAACCCACATGATGCATCTGATGGGCGATCATATCTATACGTCCATGAGAAAAGATAATCAGAGTATTGTCACCTTAAGAGGTGTGGCCCTGCATAAGATGATCCGCCTGATTACCATTGCCACTGCAGGTTCCGGCTATCTGAATTTTATGGGCAATGAATTCGGGCATCCGGAATGGATTGATTTTCCTTCCCAGAGAAATAATTTTTCCTTTGATTATGCCAGACGTCAGTGGTCTTTAAAATATGATTCGAATCTGTATTTTTCCTGTCTTTTTGAATTTGATCAAAAAATGATTGCCCTTGTTAAGGACCAGGATCTGTTTTCCTGTTCTGATGTGACACTTTTATACGTACATGAACATGACAAGGTCATTGCCTTTGAAAGGAATCAAACAATTTTTGTCTTTAATTTTCATCATTCAAACTCTTTTTCAGATTATATGTTTGCTGTTCAGCCGGGAGAGTACAAAATGATTTTTAATTCTGATGAAAGCCTATTTGGCGGAAAAGGCAGGCTTAAACCGGACCAGATTCATTTTACCTTTTTTGATCCCAAAAGATCCGGCAATGGGAACCTCATAAGTCTTTACCTGCCTACAAGAACGGCAATTGTACTGAAAAAGAAAAAAGGGTGATTTTATTGTATTAATTTTTCAATCTTAACAGCTCCTACTTTAAATTCCGGGATTTTGGCCAATGGGTCAAACGCAGTGGAACTGGTTAAAATATTGGTCGGGTTCTCACCAAAATGAATGGGCAAAAATACTGTCCCTGGCTTTATATCTATTGTTATCCGGGCCGGGACTTCCATTTGCCCCCTTCTTGATGTCAATAGAACCGATTCATTGGACGTTATTTTAAGTTTCTGCGCATCTTTTGGATGAATTTCCACATATCCGGTTTTCTGTTCCATATCCAGATGTTTTGATACCCTTGTCATGGTACCGGTATGGAAGTGGGCAAACATCCTGCCCGTGGTAAGCAGGAATGGATAGTCTTCACAGGCAAGCTCTGCCGGGTCCTTATAGTCAACGGCATGAAATCTGCCTTTTCCCCTGGCAAAGGATTCTTTGTGAAGATAGGGTGTTCCAGGATGCTCTTGAGTGGGGCATGGCCATTGCAGACCATTGATGCCAAGTCGTTTATATGTCATCCCCCCATAGCTGTTTTCCGTCAAAGAGGTGATCTCATTAAAGATTTCTTCGGCAGACTTATAGGACATGTCATATCCCATGGCACAAGACAGTTTTGAGATGATTTCCCAGTCAGATAAAGCATTGCCGATCGGCTCTACTGCTTTTCGTGTTCTTGCGCATCGTCTTTCCGTATTGGTAAAGGTCCCCTCTCTTTCACCCAGAGCAGCAGATGATAATACCACATCTGCTATCTGGGCAGTCTCTGAAAGGAAAATGTCCTGGACGGCAAGAAAATCAAGTTTTTTAAGGGCATGATTCAGATGATTCCAGTCCGGGTCGCTGAGTTTTGGGTTTTCACCGATGATATACATGGCTTTGATCTTACCATGGTCAATGGCTGAGATCATATCAGTGATGGTCATGCCGGGAGTATCGGAAAGTTCACATTTCCAGGCATCTGAAAATTTTTTTAGTACAGCAGGATTGGCAACGGGCTGATATCCGGTGAATACATT
>JAOZRF010000471.1 GCA_029940245.1 Desulfobacula sp. | reverse complement strand
AATGATGATCTGGCAGTTCTCACTGCTCTTCCGGATTTCCCGCCCAACTCCATCCGGCTTCTGGATAAACGTTTGGGTGGTAAGGCCCCTCTTTCCTTTGCAGTCCTTCATGAATCTGTAAACCTGTGGCAGTGGATTAACCTCTATTTTGAAACCATCCGGGCCAATGGCGCCTATGACAAAAATATTGCCTATTGGATGGAAGGCATAGAGTGGAAAAAAGATCATTAACAGATCGATTCCATAAGATGTAAATAAAATCAAACCCGGTGTGCACTTGCAACTTTTCTTTGGAGGTGCACACCCCCAAAAATTGGAAGGCGCCATGCTGGTTGATTTTAATTTCCGAATCATATTTGAGTATCTGCCCCTGTTTTTAACCGGGCTGAGATCCACATTTTTTATTTCCCTTGTATCCATTTCCCTTGCCCTTGTAACCGGCGTAATTGCCTGTGCCTGCAGGATTTCAGGTATAAAAATTCTTAAATATCCTGCCATAGCCTTTATTGAGATTATTCGATCCACTCCCCTTCTGGTTCAAATCTATTTTCTCTATTTCGGACTTCCCACCCTGGGCTTAAGAGTTCCCGAGATCCAGACCGGAATCATCGCTTTGATGCTCAATTCAGGGGCTTATATTGCAGAAATCATCCGGGCAGGAATCACCTCGGTGGACCAGGGCCAGCTTGAGGCAGGAACCGCGTCTGGTCTGAATTATATCCAGAGAATGCGATTTATCATTCTTCCCCAGGCCCTGGGGGTTACAGTTCCCCCGCTGCTGGGACAATCCATCGTTCTGGTCAAGGACTCAGCCCTGCTTTCCCTGATATCTGTTATGGAATTGACCCGGTGCGGTCAGACCATGACATCTGAGCGTTTCATGCCTGCAGAAGCTTTTTTTACCGTGGCATTCTTCTACATGTGCATTTATTTCTGCCTTAAAGCATTGGCAGACTGGTCCCAGCGAAAACTGATCTTCAGGGAGGCCTATTAATTATGATGGGATTTTATTTCAGCCGACTTGTGGAGATTTATCCTTTTTTCCTCAAAGGCCTGTGGATGACCAGTAAGATCGCCTTTATCAGTCTTGTGACCTGTACCCTGATCGGGGTTATCCTTGGAATTTTTAGATCCGGCAACAATATTATTCTAAAACGCATTGTCGGGGTCTATGTCGCCTTTGTAAGAGGTACTCCCTTTGTGGTCCAGATTTTTATCGTTTTTTTTATCCTGCCTGACTGGGGAATTCAATTGGATGCTTTTTCTGCCGCCCTTTTGGCCATGGCCATCATGGGCTCGGGCTTTATCTGTGAAATTGTGGCCGGTGGAATTGATTCTATCTCCAAAGGCCAGTGGGAGGCAGCAGCCTCTTCCGGGCTTACCCTGACCCAGCAGCTTCGTCTGGTTATCATGCCCCAGGCCATGAAAGTTATTTTACCCCCCCTTGTGGGCCAATATGTTTTGTTGATTAAAGACACTTCTGTGATATCAGTGATCGGTGTCATGGAACTGACCCGGGTGGGATGGGTGACAGTGGTAAGGATTCCCGAAGGACTTATGGTATTTTCTTTGGTCGGGGTTCTCTATTTTTCAATCTCGTATCCCCTGATCCTTCTATCCAATTACCTGGAACGGAAAATGGCAGTTCAATAAAAAAAGGACCCAAGTTAAACATGATAGAATTTAAAAATGTGAACAAATGGTTTGGCAAACTCCATGTGTTAAATAATATCAATTTGAAAATACCAAAGGGCGAGGTGCTGGTAATATGCGGTCCAAGCGGTTCCGGCAAATCCACCTTGATCAGATGCATTAACCGGCTTGAAAAAATCCAGAACGGCGAGATTATTGTCAACAATACCCCTGTGCATGATAAATTAACCAATTTGACAAAACTAAGGGCTGAAATCGGATTTGTGTTCCAGCAATTCCATTTGTATCCCCACATGACTGTATTGCAGAACGTTATGCTGGCACCCGTGAATGTGAAAAAGATTGCCAAGGCAGAGGCTAAAAAAATTGCCATGGAAAAGCTGGAACAGGTGGGGTTGACAGAAAAACATGGTGTACACCCGGCCCAGCTATCCGGTGGTCAGCAGCAGCGTGTGGCCATTGCCAGGGGACTTGCCATGTCTCCGGAAATCATGCTTTTTGATGAGCCCACTTCTGCTCTGGATCCGGAGATGATTGGTGAGGTCTTGGATGTTATGGTCAATCTGGTATCCGAGGGCATGACCATGTGTGTGGTGACACATGAAATGGGATTTGCTAGAAAAGTAGCGAATCGGGTTCTTTTTATGGATGAAGGTGCAATTGTTGAAACCGGGACGCCCAATGAATTTTTTGACAACCCGAAAACAGATCGGGCAGCCACTTTTATCAGTATGATTCTGACCCATTAAAATACAAAGGGATTTTTCATGAAATTAGACCGCCTGCCCAGATTTCATCTGGCTGAGTTTCCCACACCAATTCAATATCTTGACATTCTTACAAAAAAATATAAAGGGCCTGCTATCTATATGAAGCGGGATGATCTTACCTCCCT
>JAOZRF010000076.1 GCA_029940245.1 Desulfobacula sp. | reverse complement strand
TCGGATATCAGTGATCCATGCGTTGACGGTCTGTTGGCTGACACCAAGTTTTTCTGCAAGAGCGTCTTCAGTATATTTGCATTCCGGGTCTGTTGATGCAATATCACGGGCTACCCGTTTTTTATCGTTTGGGGTTAATCGATCGCCATGGATGGTGTTGCACTGGGCTGATTCAAGGAGAAGAGGTATTTTGTTTTCCTCGTAATCAAGGGGGTGGTCCTTCCATTCAATGGCCGGGATCTCTTGGATGCCTTTTTCCTGGAAGGCTGAACAGCGGTGGTTGCCATCCAGGATTATGGTTGCCTGGGTTGTTTTGCTGCCATCTGCATCCGGATAGTTGAAGACCCTTTGAATCTTGATTGGCGGAAATTGAGCGCCGATTTCAAGGGCTTCAGCGTAGGCGTTGATGGTTTGCCGGCTTTTGGCGCTTCGGGGGTAGATGAACTGGTCCCAGGTTAGATCTGAAATGTTTATTTTTAAGGGGTCGGGTTTCATTTTTTAACGATTGTATCTTCTGTACTGGAACCAAAAGATTGTTCAAAGGGTTAAAGGATTATTCCGAGCACAATGAATTTTTTTGCGATAAAAAGGATATCAACAATGTCTTTCACATCCATCCTGCTTAGTGCACATAATTTGTTAGACAAAATATTACACCAGTTGTCAATTTGATGAAATAATGCATGATTTTGAATATCGCCCTTATGATATTTTACATCGTTTACAAATAGTATTTTTCTTGCGTAACGATATCGATTCCTTAATTCTTTTGGAAACAGGCGGCAGATAACCTTCTCATCAAGGATTTCATCTTTAAGTGTGGTTACAGAAAAGAGATTGAGCAATGTGTACCAGTCATGGGTTGTTAAAAATCTTCTGTAAAGGTCTATCCTGTCTCCTGGAATACGTTCCGGTTTTCCTTCAAGTAACCTGAGCATATAAGCTATATCAACATTTCTGTCCCAGAATAATTTTTTAAGTATTTCTTTTTTATCCATATTTTATTCTCGCACTAAGACACTGAGATATACTCTCTTATTTCATCTATAAACGCAGAAAAATTATTTAATTTTTTTGTTATTATTGTGAATAAAATCTGGGTGTCAATATTTTCATATCTTAGAATACTCAGTTATCTTCCATCCCTTGATTTCGTTCAGTCTTTGCTCAAGAAGTCTTAACTTTTTTTCAATCACACCATTTATTTCCATTAAGAATACCCTCTGTAAGAAAGTTGTTTCTTCATCCAGGTTATTTTATCCTCATATTCTCTACATGTAAGTGAATAAAACAAGGCATAATCATCAATTTTGTTTTCTCTGGCAAAGAGCAATTTTCCTTTTAATGCTTCAAACCTGAGAATCTCTGAAGCACTATTTAATATACATACATCGCATCGGCAGTGTGTATGATTTTCAACTTTTTCTACAATTTTTAAAAGGAGGCCAGTCGTAATGGAAGTGTTAAGATAAACTGCAATATCAATATCTGAAAAACCTGTAACCTCCCCTTTTTGAGCAGATCCAAATATTAAAGCGAAATCTATTTCGACTATTTGCTCTAGTATTTTTGATAATTTTTTAATAGAGAACTGTTTATTGATCATCATGTTTGGCGAAGATAGTCAATGCAGGAAATAAATTTTAAATTATTAAAATGCGTTAGCAATGATTCAAGTTTTTTCCGGGTTTGATTAAGGTTAATATAATGCCGGAATTTAAAACCTGTTGAAGCCTGTTTTACTCTTGGCTGATCCGGATCAAATTCCCAGGGGTGGGAATAAAAAAGGAATGCTTGATCTTTGTTTAATGCCCTATTCATACCAAGTTTAAATAAGGGAAAAGGGATTAACCTGAAATACCCTCCCCCGCCAAGAGGAAACGTTTTTTGATTGATGGTTAGATTGCTGATGGGAAGTTCAAAAAAATCATTGGTAATTTTATAGGCTATTCCTTTTTTGCTTTTGCCGGCAATATTTATGATGCCATATCTTCCATGCATGGAAAATGAATTATAGCTGGAATCATAGACATGGCCTGTGTCGTGTATAATTTTCAGGATATCATTGTTTATTGCAAAGCTTGGAGCCCTGTATCCATATATTTTTTGACCTATGATATCTTCAAGCAGAGCTTTCCCGGATTTTAAATCCTGTTCGATTTCTTTGAAGGACTGGTTAGTGCATAAATGATGCAGATTGCCATGGGAAGCTAGTTCATGGCCTCTTTTATGTATTTCTTTTACCATGCCGGGAAGTTTTTTGGCAATCCAGCCCAGAATAAAAAATGTGGCTTTGGGTTGAAAGGGAAATGAATCTAAAAGGTCCAGGATCAGGTGGATATTTTTCTCAACCCTCAGCTCATGATCATCCCAGGATGAAAATGGAATATAATTTTTGAAATTTTCCACCTGGAACCAGTCTTCAACATCAAAGGTGAGGAGTATTGTCTTCAAATCAATTAAACAATCTGTTTTCCAGGACTTGCCGTGGAGTCGATGGTCTTATATGCATGGGCTCCTGGGGTGTGAAAGTGGTTGAGATAAAAGCGCTGTGTTCCTGATAATCATCTAATGCACTATCGTCAGTATTAAAATCCGTAAACGTATAGGCAAAATTAAAATTCAGCCATCTCAACGGCGACCAGACAAGCCCTGCACCCAGGTTCAGGGTTTTATCTTTACGATTCAATCCAGGCTCATCATATTCAGATAAATTGTAAGACCCGCGCAGTTCTGATGATAATCTTCTGGTGAGCCTGTAGGTATGAAGAAAACCTGCCCGATAATTTATTGTAAAACCAAGGCTTGCTGCCTCTTCATTAATATCATTGTAACTGCTTGACCCTGTAATGGATAAAGTATTTCTTCTTGAAAAATTAAAATTCTTATAAGCATCAAATTCTAAAAAAAATCTTTTGGAATCCGCATCTGAATTATTTTGATATTCCTGAAATAATACACCGCCGCCAAGGGCTATGCCGGAATCTTCCGTTGGTTGCCAGTCAAAACCTATGGATGGATTATATACAACATGGTCGCCGCCGGTTTGTTCGGTATAGGTATGTGCATATTTCACATAGGCATCCAGATGGGGATTGATTTTTTTAAGGAAACGTAAATCCTCTTGTAAGGTTTGAAGATCATTTGTGGATATTTCATAGTCTGTTTTTGAATAAGAGGCATTCAGATCCATGCCAAATTTCGGCGTGAACCAATACATCATATAGGCTGACGGTCTGTGGGTTTTAAATTCATCCTGGTTTGGTGTGTCATAATTATCAAAGGTATATGTATAGCTTAAGCTGAAATAGTCATTTTGACCAAATTGCTGGCGAAGTGATGCTGTACTCGTATTTGTATCATGCTGTTCAAAGGTATTTGTCCGGACTGTGCGGTTCAGGCTTCTGTCAAAAGAATCAGAAAATGTTAATATGGTATTTTTTGATGGCTGGAGGACAGCATCAATGGATACGCCATGATTCCAGGAATCATATTCATTTTTATCCATATAGTCGATATAATTGGGGCTGTATTCAATCAAAAGACTGTTCTGTTTATCTATCACTTCAAAGGAAAGGATTGCCTGGTATCGGGTTGAAAATTCATCGTCTTTATTATTTTTACTATGATTGAAATTATCTGTATATTCGTCGGTTATGGTGACAAGGGGGGTAAATTGCTTTTGTGCAGAAAAAGCAGGTGATGCTAATAATACAATTAAAAACAGAGAAACCCAGGCTGTAAAAATATCATTCAATTTCATTTTAAGATTCCTTGGCCCAATTTATGTCAGGGAACTATAATCGTATCATCCGGCTGTAATTGTATGTCTTTGCTGAAATCACCATTGATAATGTCTTTATATCGAATAATGATGGTTTCTTCCTTATTATTGCCTCTTCGATAAAGAAGAATTTTATTTTTATCCGCCCACTCAGTAAATCCGCCTGCAAGTGCAAATGCCTGCATCACAGTTAATTTTTTGATCAGAGGATATTCGCCTGTTCTTAATATTTCACCCAGGATATAAAATTGTCGGCTCATGGGATTGATCAGTGTTACCGTCACATTGGGTGATTCAACATAGACACTTAATTTTTTTTGAACTGCCATTTTAAGGCCCATGGTTGTCAAACCTTCTGCCTGAATATCATCCAGCAAAGGAAATGTAATTTTTCCATCGCTTCTAACCCTGACGGAATCCACTGTAAAATCAGGCTCCTTCCAGGTCGTGATTGTTAAAATATCGCCTATTCCAATTTTATAAATATTGGATGCAGAACCAGGAACCTGACCTGCACTTGAAGTATTAATAAAGCATATAAAAATGAATATTACAGCTAACTGATATTTTAATTGTCGTTTCATAAACATAGCTCCGCCCTTTTGGTTACATTGCTAACCAAGCTTAATTGAATTTAAAATAACAATCAATGAAAAACTATCTTGCACCTTTATCAAACAAAACAGTCTTTATGGTTCTAAGAATTATGACCATATCCATTATTATGGACAAATTTTTAATATAAAAAAGATCATAATTAAGCTTTTCTATTGCATCATCCATGTTTGCACCATACCCATAGGATATCTGTGCCCAGCCGGTAATGCCTGGTTTTACAATAAACCTCTCAGAATAAAATGGTATTTTTCTTTCAAGATCATCAGTAAAATATTTTCTTTCCGGTCTTGGGCCGACCATACTCATTTTTCCGATTAATACATCCCAGAGCTGGGGAAGTTCATCAATTCTTAATTTTCTGAGTATTCTTCCGACCTTTGTGATTCTGGCATCATCAGTCTCTGCCCAGACAGGGCCTGACATCTTTTCAGCATTTTCAACCATTGACCGGAATTTATGCATCATAAATTCTTTTTTCTTCTGGCCGACCCTGTCCTGAAAAAAAAGAACCCTGCCCTTTGACTCAAGTTTTATCAGGATACTGACGATCAAAAAGATCGGCGACAGCAGGATCAGCATGATTGAAGCAATAAAGATATCTTCCAGGCGCTTTACCATGGTCCTGAATCTCGATTTTCTAAACCCTTCAGAATATATAAGCCATGATGGTTTTATCTGGGTAACGAGCACTTTTCCTGTAAGCATCTCATAAAAAGAGCTGCCTTCAATAACTTCTATTCCAGCAGTTCTACATCGGATGAGTTCCTGGGTAGGAAAAGAGCCTCTTTGTTCTTTTAACGCAACAACAACTTTATTTATCCCTGTTTCTTTGGCAAGCGAACAAAGATCTTTTTTTTCTTTTATTATACTGATTTTGCTTGAAATTTTGATATTTGAGGCTTCTTCTTCAGAATCAGGAATAAGAAAACAAACAGAATAACCGCAATCCGGTTCATTTTCAATTTCATTGAGGATATCAAAGGCAAGGGGACTTGATCCCAAAAGAATAATGTTCTGATTAAAAATGCCGTTATTGATAATAAAAATATAAAGCAGCCTCCAGCCGATAACAAATATTAAAAGAAAACCAATGCTTAACATAAAAACAAACTGGTTAATAATAACAACAGGAAATGCCCAGTAAATCAAACCCAATACAATTGAGGTAATGCCCAATGACTGGAAAAGCCTTATGCTGACTTCGGCAATGGTGGATGCCACTTTAAAATCATATAAATCGTTATAATAGAGACAAATCTGGCAGATAATAACCGCCAGAAAAATTCTCAAACCTAAAAATAAATCAAATAAAAAAGAGTCCGAGTCCGTGAGAATAAGGATTGCAAGAAGAAACGATCCAAAAATAACAAAGCCCTCAATGATAAAAAAAATAATATTCCGAATGGAAAAATATTGCTTCAGCAGCCGTAGCATGAGAGCCCTTTACTTATGTCCATAGCCTTATTTACCATAGCCATAGCCATAACCATAACCATAGCCGATTTTTTTCCTGGCAAAATTACACACAACACCCAGAATTTTCTCTTTTCCATAAATATCAATAAGAGCAAGAACATCTTTTTTCCGTGTTTTCCCATGCTGAATGACAATCACAATGCCGTCAACCTGTCTTGATATGGCATTTGTTTCAGAAGTCAGATGGGGCGGTGGCGTATCAAAAAGGATATATCGATCACTGTATCTTGACTTTATTTCATGAATAAGCCTTTTCATCCGATCTGATGATAAAAGCTCAGAAGGGTTGGCTGAAATTCCCCCGGCCGGAAGAATGGTCAATTTATCCAGAAAGGTTTTAACCATGAAGCAGGATAATGGTTTATCCTCTGAAAGGTACTCGCTCAATCCCGGGCCATCCGGCAGGCCAAACATGGAGTGAATTGAGGGAGATCTCAAATCGCAATCCAATAAAAGTACGTATTCATCAATATTTTGAGCAATGCTGATGGCAAGATTTGCCACGATAAATGATTTGCCTTCACTGGGTGAAAAGCTTGTGATCATAATGCTTTTGGGTGGGTTACCCTTTTCCGGGAAAAGGATATTATTTTTTAACAATCGGAATTGTTCTGCTTCAATTGATTGCGGTTCAAGACCGGTAACAAGCACAGGATCAATATAATAGGTGTCTGTATAACCCGCATCCGGCATGCTGTCACCTGTAAAATCATCCATATCGCGTTGTCCAATATTGGCTTCTTGTTGTGATTTTCCCGTTGCATTGAAAATTTTTCCCAATTGATCACTCCAATACTAAATATGAATAATTGTTTGAATGAAATTAAGGGTTTT
Organism: Desulfobacula sp.; assembly: GCA_029940245.1. Taxonomy (GTDB): domain Bacteria; phylum Desulfobacterota; class Desulfobacteria; order Desulfobacterales; family Desulfobacteraceae; genus Desulfobacula. The sequence goes on along the minus strand of JAOZRF010000076.1, from coordinate 2,917 downwards.
ATTAATGCCTTCCATATAAAAAAAGACAAACAGGATCAATATGGCGATTGCATAAATGCAAACTATGACAAAAATAATAAATTCAAACCATTTTTTCTTGCCGGCCCCTGGTTGTTCCAGGGGGGGGATTGATGCCAGTATGGGCAACCCGATTTCTGTTTCAATCTGTTCGTCTCTTCTCAGGGCCGGGTTTAAAGATTCAAGCAGAAAAACCGTCCCGCCGCCAAGGCCAAAGCCTAGTGCAAGGGAAAGCATCAAAAGCATCCGGACATCAGGTGAAATCGGTTTTTCAGGAAGCCTTGCATAATCGAGAATACGAAATTGCTCTCCTTTTTGTTTTTTTTCCATATTAACAGCAAGTTCTGCTTCAAGACGTCTGGCAAGAAGAGAATTATAGCTTTCTTTTATATTATTATAATCCCTTTGTATGGATTGAAGCTCCTGCTCCCTTTTAGGGGTATCCTCAACTCTTTTCTGATAAATCTGCATTGTTTGTTTAATCTGCTGAATATTTGCTTTTAGATTGCTTATGTCATTTTCCCTTTGCCTGAGTGTAAATTCATGCTGCAATAAAACAGCGTTATTGGAAGATAGAGCATTGGTATTAAGTGAGCCCTGGCTTCCACTTTCTTTTCCTTCTTTTTTTTCTGCTTCTACCTTTTTTTTAAGGTCAGCAACAGTTTTTGTTAATTTGATGACTTCAGGATGCTGGGTTGTGTATTTTACAAGAAGCTCATCCAATTGAGTTTTTGCCAGTTCATATTGTTGTTCCGGTGTCAATAAAATTTGCCTTCCCGGAAGTGGGACTTCTGTCTGCAAAGATGCTCTGCCACTTGCCTCCATTTCCCTGAGCCGTGAAATTTGGGTTTTTAAAAGTGCGACATCGTTTTGAGTATCCCTGAGCGTATTTAAATCATCAGAATATTGTGATTGAAGCCTGTCAAGTGTTCTTAAATTTGTTTCCAGCTCATCAGGTAATCCCCCCATATATTTTGCCCTGTATGCTGCAATTTCTTTTTCACGCTCCTCAAGCTTTATCTTGATTTTTGCCAGTTCTGATTCAAGGAAGTCACTGGTTCCCCTGGCCTGTATCTCTCTGGCTTTAAGGTTTTCATCCATAAAATAGCTGGCCAGTTGATTCGCGACTTTCATCACGATTTCAGGATTGGGGCCGGTAAAGGATATGGCAAAAGCCTCCGTGCTTTGATGCCGGCTACTGGTCTGTGTCACGAGAACCCGTGCTCTCATGCTGTTTATTTTATCTTCGGGATACATATTTTCATTATCCCGAAAAAGGCCGAATTGTTTGATAATATTTTCAAGATTGGTTCTGCTTAATATCTGCTGGGAAATCGTATTGATTCTTTGTTGAGGGTCTGATGTAACAATGGACTGAACATAGTCTGTCGGCACCTTTTGGGGCTGAATAAGAATCGTTGTGGATGCCATGTAGATTTTAGGTGCTTTAAGGGTATAAAAAAAACCCGCAGTAAGAACAAGACAAAGAGGAATAAGAATCAGCCATCTGCGCCTTATTATGATTTCAAGTACCTGATCTGGTTTTAATGTTGTGGCCTGCTGTTGAAAGTCCATAATCTTAAATATTATCCAAATCTTTATTTTTTTACATTAAACTTTAAAAAATAAATTATATCATTTCTTAAAAAGGCTTTCTTGTCAATGGAATTCACACTCTTCTGCCATAAAAACCTTATCAAAGATCACTTATAAATAATTTCACCATAAAAAATATGAAAAGATGGCTATGTTTTCATGGATTTTTATTTTTTTTGTTCATGGTTTTCCAATTTTGATTAGAGATTTGTAACTATTGAAATTATTTCTTATTTTTAACTTAAAACTTAAAACAATACCTGAACAATGTATGGCATCAGAGTCAAGTCTTATTATTTGAACAAATTCATCACTTTTATCTAAATATAGGTAATTTTTTACCCAAATTTATGTATTTTATTTCATGATTTAATTGCCTCTTTTCTTAACATCACCACTACTAAAGGATTTCATTGTTTGGCACACATGTTGCTATATTAAAGTTCAAAAGTAAATTAATTAAAATTGAAATAAGAAAAACTAAAGGAGCTGAACATGAAAAAAATAATTAAAGCAGGACTTTTATTCGGGTTGATGTTTTTGATGGCGGGAAGTGCCTGGGCTTTGCCAATAGATTCAGGTGATCTGGTAATAATGGGAGTCGGTGGTAAATCTACATATAACATGACACATGCAGATTCAAATGATGCCTGGGTATATTATTCCTCATTCTGTCTTGAACATACTAATTATTTCTCGGAAGGATCGACCTATAAAGTCGAGTCTGTTGCGGATTACACAACTGGTGGCGGTATAGATACAAAGGGTCCATACAATTATGATCCAAACTGGGTTTACAATGATAGCAAAGACTATCTTTCAGATCAAACCAAGTGGCTGTTTGCTTCATATTTTTCTGGTAATTTTGGAGCATTCTCAGATACACTGGCATTATCAGTACAAAACGCTATTTGGTACATGGAAGATGAGATTAGTGATTCATCTTCCTGGGATAGTATTAACAGCGCCTATGGTGGAAGCGGGTACGCAGTAACCGGCTGGGATATACAAGCTGTTAACTTAGTCAACCTGGATGGCTCTGGTGACATTCAAAGTCAACTCGTTGGCAATAATCCTGTTCCAGAGCCTGCCACCATGGTTCTTTTTGGAATCGGTCTTCTCAGTATGGCCGGTGCGGGAAGAAAAAAAATAAAAAAATAAATTCCCCATATTTTAATTCATAATCAAAGCAGGATTTTGTAAAAAATCCTGCTTCTTTAATTTAAGTAAATCAATTTGTTTTGTTCCAAATATAGGTAATTTTTTACCCAAATTTATGTATTTTATTTCATGATTTAATTGC
>JAOZRF010000470.1 GCA_029940245.1 Desulfobacula sp. | reverse complement strand
GTGAACAATCAAGTTTTCGAGTGGTTGGGCATATTTTGAACTTTAGTTCGGTAATTTTATGATACAAAAAAAGGAATTCATATATTTTTATTGATAATAACGCAGGGGTGACCCAGTCTGGCAAAAGAGAGGTCTATTATGAAAAGAAAACATTTCCCAATAATTATTGAACAGGATGTTGATGATGTGTTCATAGTAACCTGTCCTGTTTTTAAAGGATGCCATAGTTATGGCTATACCATTGACGAGGCCATAAAAAATATTACTGAAGCTATCGGTTCCTGTATGGAGGATATAATTGTTGACGACCATACCCAATTCGTTGGTGTTAGAGATATAGAGATCGCAGTATGACATCATACCCGGCTATGACCTTCAAAAATCTTATTCGTAAGATTCAAAAATTAGGTTTTCAGCAAGTAAGACAGAAAGGTTCACATATCCGCTTTTCTCATCCAGATGGTAGAAAAACGACAATTCCTGATCATGGAGATAAAGATGTCCCAAAAGGTTTATTGAGCAAAATTATTCGATACGATCTTGAAATGGACTTGTCTGATTTTTGGAAATAACTCAATACCCCCCCAATAACAGCAATAAACGAAGCCTGACCCCGGTTTTACCCTGATGGTCAGGCCAACGGACAACCGGAAATAGATTTCCTGTCCCCCCGGAACTCTACTTCCGTTACTTCCGGTTCTACCTTTATATTAAAAGAGAAGAAAAAAGACTCTCCCCAGCCAGTTTCCACAGCCTCTACAATTCCCACAATGGATACAGTTCCTGGACTGCCCAAACTTTCCACGGATAAAGCCCCTGATTATTCAGATGGCGCTGTCTTTGTACCCTTTAAAATATCCTTCAACGGGGCAGGGTGGATACCCAATTAGCCAGAGCGTTGTTCCAAACTTCGGAAATATATTCAAGAACTATGGTAAAATAATTTGGAGATAGTGTAATGGATAAAAATATTCAAGCCAGGATAGATGAGTTCAATAGTCGGCTGGGGAGTCTTTACAGTGATGTTTCAAGTTGGGTACAAGATTTTGGTTTAAGTATTAAAGAAGTAGAAAAAATGAATACTGAAGAGAGAAGTGGTAACTATAAAACAAAAAAACTTGAAATATTGAAAGATGGTAAAAAAATAGCTGAATTAAATCCCATTGGCATGTGGATAATAGGCGCAGAAGCCAGAGTGGATCTTGAAACTGATATCTCAAAGGAGACATTTGCATATCAAGGTAAGAGAAAACCTGATGTTGAGGCAACTCTATCTACAGGTGGTGAGGTAAAAAACAAATCTTTCAGCTATAACTATAAAGATAAACAAGAAGGGTGGCACTGGATAGATGACAGAATTGTCGGTAAAACCCCTTTGCTGGATAAAGATATTTTTCTTAATGTCTTGGATCATATATCATAAGTTCGGACTTGAAAAAAATGTATGAATCATATTTAAGTATAAAAGATGCTTTTATCGTGGTTCAGCGATCAGAAGAGAAGTTGCTGCTAAAAACAAAATATGAAGGACTTACACTTGATGAGAAAAAAAGAGAAAACAAAAAAGCATTGATGCACAGTGAAGAGTTGATAATGCTTTCTATGTTTGCGATATTTGAGAGAAAAATAAGAAATATTTTGATAGACAATATTCAAAATATCAAAATGACCGATGCTGAAGAATTGCAGAATCGGTTTATTTTAATTATTGAAAATAAGCTGGAGTTTTTAGAAATATATAAATTGTTGAAAATGTTTGATTTTTTGCCAGGTGTTGAACATAGCAGGATCAAACAGATAGCTGAATATAGGAATTGGTTGGCCCATGGCAAAAATCAAAATAAATTGCCTTCTAATAAAGCCCTTACTGCAAGAGTTGTATTAGATGATTTGGATAATTATATAAGGCGGTTAGAGGCTGTTTTTGACCCCGAAAACTGGATTTTAAGAGGTGAAAACTCTGTTTTTTAGATATCAAAGGCCCTGCCATTATCATTGCAGGCAGTGGAATGTGTACCGGTGGCAGGATTCTGGATCACCTTGACTGCGGACTTGATGACCCGAAAAACGATATCTTCTTTTGAAAAACAGTCCGGTTTACTCCAACTCCTCCGCCTCCTGGCCGAGAATCCCCGCCGTTCCCAGCGAGAACTCAGCCGACGCATGGGTGTGGCCCTGGGCAGCGTCAATTATTGTCTGACCGGCATCATTGACAAGGGGTACATCAAGTTGGAGAATTTTCGGCGTGCGGACAACCGCTTGGCCTACGGCTATCATCTCACCCCCGCTGGCATAGAGGCAAAGCTGAACCTGACCTACCGGTTCCTCAAGCTCCGCCTGAAAGAATACACCGAGATCAAGGATCAGATCCAGACCCTAAGCACCGAGCTGGCCGACCAGGACCCCGAGCTGCTGAGGGACCTGGACTTCAAGGATATACTGACTCCATCCCCAACAAGCCAAGCCTGATTCCAGGCGTGATTGACTCCGGTTTGTATTTACGGCGGCGCAGCCGCAGTAAAAGCAAACCAAACCCCAGTCCAAAAAGCAGA
>JAOZRF010000075.1 GCA_029940245.1 Desulfobacula sp. | reverse complement strand
TTGAGTCATAGCCTTATTCATATCTGCCCTCCATTTATTATGCTATTTCAAAAAGTGCATCTGTTTTTGCTATTATCTGCTGATCTGTAAAATGATTCAGTTTAATTGCCTTGCCCGGACATTCCGCCACACAGGCACCGCACCCATGACACTCGGCTGCATCAATCCGTGCATATCCATCCGCATGAATATAGGGGATGTGATAAGGACAGGTTCGAACACATGTCAGACATACTGCACATTTTTCCGGGGTGACCTCTGCTACAACACCACCCACCATCAAAGAATCTCTGGAGAGAATTGTCATGGCACGGGCAACGGCCGCTCTTGCCTGGGCAATACTTTCCTCAAGGGGTTTGGGATAATGGGCCAGACCTGCCACAAAAAGCCCATCAGATGCAAAATCAACCGGCCGAAGCTTTGCATGGGCTTCCACCAGAAAACCTTCATCGTTTGTCGGTACTTTGAATTTTTCAAACAATTTCTTGTTGTCCCCCGGTACAATACCCGAGGCAAGAACCACCAGATCCGGATGGATCGTGACCGGCATCTGGAGGACATGATCCATGACAGCGAACTCAAGCGCTTTGCTTGAATTTAACCTCAGACTCGGCATTTTTTCAAGGTCATACCGGATAAACAGAACGCCTGACTCCCGTGCCTTCTGAAAAAGATCTTCCCTGAACCCATAGGACCGGATATCCCGGTAAACCACATAGACCCGTTTTCTTCTATCCAATGTTTTCAGCGCAATGGCAGTTTTCAAGCTGTGGGTACAGCAAACCTTGCTGCAGTATGGATTCTCATTGTTTCTGGACCCGACACACTGGATAAAAACAATGGCCCTGGCTTTTTTAATGCGGATATCCTCTTCCCGCAAAGCCGCATCCATATCCAGATGGGTGAGCACATCCGGGTGCTCGCCGTAGAGGTACTCATGGGGTTTGTATTCCATTCCACCCGTGGTAAGAATGGCTGCACCATGTTCAATGGTGGTCTGTTTTTCATTTTGACCGGTTTTAAGGATGGTGACAAAATTCCCCATGGAGCCTGTAAAAGAGGCAACTTCAGTATCAAGATACAGGCTGATGGATTCACCGGCATGGGTTCTGGCAATCAGATCCTCAAGATAATCCTGTATTTTTTCTCCCTGCCAGGTGGTGTTCAAATTCCTGGCAATCCCGCCCAGCACACCTGTTTTTTCCACCAGGTGGACTTGGATTCCCTGGTCGGCGGAAGAAAGCGCAGCTTCCATTCCTGCCACGCCGCCGCCCACCACAAGGACAGACTTTTGAATATCCAGGCTGACCTGGTGCAAGGGTTCAATCAATGCGGCTTTTGCCACAGCCATTCGAACCAGATCCTTTGCCTTTGCTGTTGCCTTTTCCGGTTCTTTCATGTGGACCCATGTGTTCTGATCCCTGATATTGGCCATCTCAAACAAATATTTATTCAGACCTGCATCCCTGATTGTCTCCTGGAAAAGGGGTTCATGGGTTCTGGGGGAACAGGAGGCCACCACCACCCGATTGAGTTCGTGTTCCCTGATCACCTTCTTTATGTGATCCTGGGAATCCTGGGAACAGGTAAACAAATTGTCTTCTACATGGACAACCCGGGGAAGCGTTGCCGCATAATCCCTGACAGCCGGCACATCGGCAATCCCGCCGATATTGATACCGCAGTTACAGACAAATACACCAATGCGGGGATTCTGCCCTGAAAAATCACTTTCCGGCGGCAGTTCTTTTGTTTTTGTCTGGCTCCACCTGCCGTCCTTCAAGGCCATGGATGCGGTTGCCGCTGCTGCCGAGGCTTCCATGACAGAAGCAGGAATATCCTTGGGTTCCTGGAAGGTACCGCAGACATAAATTCCTTTTTTGCTGGTACACACGGGAGACAGGTTGGCAGTTTTGGCAAAACCGTGGTGATTGAGTTCAATCCCCATTTTATCTGCCAGAACCCGGGCATCCTTATTGGGTGAAAGCCCTATGGACAAAACAACCATATCAAAAATTTCTTCCACCATACTTCCCGCCTCCGTGGAATACACGATCCTGTATGTATCCCCGGGCTCAGGAAAAACCGAATGAATTCTGGATCGAACAAACCTGACCCCGCTGTCATCCTGGGCTCTCATATTATACTTATCAAATTCTTTTCCATGGGTTCTCATATCCATGAAAAAAATAGCTGCATCCAGTCCCTTAGTACTATGCTCTTTTGCGATCACAGCCTGCTTATTGGCATACATGCAGCAGACCCCGGAACAATAGGAATGATCCCCTTTATTAATATCCCTTGACCCCACACACTGAAGCCAGGCAATCTTTTCAGGTTCAATATTGTCCGACGGCCGGACCAGGTGTCCGCCATAAGGGCCTGATGCAGACAGAATCCTTTCAAATTCCAGACTGGTCATCACATTGGGGCTGTGACCATAACAATAGCTTGTCATCCGGGAGGGTTCAAAAGGCGTAAACCCGGGAGAAAGAATAATGGCACCCACGTCAATGGTATGCTCTATCTGTGTCATGGAATGATCCACGGCATTGGCAAGGCAGGCATCCACGCACTGCATGCATTCGGAGCAGTATCCGCAGTTCATACACCTTGCCGCCTCTTTTTTCCCTTCCTCTTCTCCATAACCCAGTTCCACCTCTTCAAAATTGCCGGCCCGTTTTGTAATGGCAAGTTCCGGCATTTTATACCGGCCGGCTTTCTCCATATCTTCTGCTAGGGGGCGAAATTCCGGGTTTTCAACAATAGGGAGTTGTCTTCCCACTTCCATATCCAATCCTGAAACATACCGGAAAATGGACTCGGCAGCCTCCATACCCGCTGCAATGGCGGCAATGGCAACACTGGGCCCTGTCTGGACATCCCCGCCGGCAAACACCCCTTCTTTGTCCGTGGCAAGGGTAACAGGATTCACCTCTGTGGTGTCCCATCTGCTGATTTTCAAACCGGCAAGATCTTCTAGGGCAGAAAGATCCGGTCTTTGACCAATGGCAGGAATTAGCTGGTCAATTTCAATGTCATATTCACTGCCCGGCACAGGTACAGGACGTCTTCTGCCCGAAGTATCCGGTTCGCCCAGTTCCATTCTGATCACCCGGACCGCTTTAACGATACCGTTTTCCTCAATCACTTTCTGGGGAGCAGCCAGATATGTAATGTTTACGCCTTCATCTTCTGCGGCACAGATTTCCTCTTCCCAGGCCGGCATTTCTTTGCGGGTTCGTCGATACAGTATGATGACCTCTTGGGCACCCAGCCTGATCGCGGCCCGGGCTACATCTATGGCTACATTCCCACCGCCGATAATTCCCACTTTTTTGCCAACCCGGGTTTTTCCACTTAAATTCAGCTCCCGCAGGAAATCAACTCCCTGGCGAACGCCATCTATTTCCTCTCCAGGTATGCCAAGGGCGATTCCCTTATGAGCTCCCAGGCCTAAGAAAACCGCATCAAAACCATCCGCCATGAGGCTGTCCACGGTAAAATCCTTCCCAAGGCAGGTATTGAGTTTTAATTCAACGCCAAGATTGGTCACCACCTCAATATCCTTATCAAGGACTTGCCGTGGCAGACGATGGTCCGGGATACCCACCCTGAGCATCCCGCCGGCCTCAGGCAATGCTTCAAATATGGTTGAATCCACCCCCTTTTTTGCCAGATGATACCCCGCGGACAGCCCTGCCGGCCCGGAACCGATAATGGCAACTTTCCTGCCGATCTTTGGTGCGCATTCTATCTTCACCTCTCTTGGGTCAAAACTATCGGCAGCAAGCCGTTTTAGATCTCTGATCGCCACGGGTTCATCAACCTGGCATCTTCGACAGGCATCCTCACATTCATGGGGGCAGACCCTTCCCAGCACACCCGGCAATGGGAGCTGTTCCATGATAATTTCAAGAGATTCCCTGTATTTGCCCTGTTTGACCATCTGAACATATCCTTGTACATTCAGTCCGGCAGGACAGGCCACACGACAGGGCGCTTTGTCTTTTTTCTCAATGGCAAAGCCCGAGGGCATGGCCTGGGGATACAGTTTAAACGCGGCCTTCCTGTTCCGAAGTTCCTCATCAAACCGGCTGGGAAGATCTACTGGACAAACATTGGAACATTCACCACAGGCCGTACATTTTTCCAGATCAATAAACCGTGGTTTTTCCCTTAACTTTACAGTAAAATCACCTTCAACTCCTGTAAGCGTCTCAATCTCGGTCATGGTTAACAGCTTTATATTTAAATGCCTGCCCGCCTCCACCAGTTTTGGAGAGATAATGCACATAGAGCAGTCATTGGTGGGAAAAGTTTTGTCCAGTTGCGCCATTGTTCCGCCTATGGCTGTATTTTTATCCACAAGGTATACAAAATACCCTGAATCCGCCAGATCCAGTGATGCCTGGATACCTGCAATACCGGCACCAACGACCATTACCGAACCATTACCTTTACTGGTACCTTTTTCGGCCATTGCATCCCTCCTTTTTATAGTCCTACTTCAGCCAGTTCCGGCCCAAGATAGGTTCTTTCAGTTTCAGCAAGCACCCCCATGGCAAGGCATATAATCGTCCACAGATGAACCACATGGTAATTGCCCCCATAATGTTCACCAATGTCTTCAATCTGGCCGTGACAATTATGACAGGGTGCAATCACATAAGTCGCACCCGTTGCCATGATCTGGTCAAATTTTATTTTTCCATAGGCTCTTCTCTGGTCTGGAAACCCTGCCTGAAGGGCTCCGCCGCCGCCCCCGCAGCAATAATTGTTATCCCGGCTGGGGACGGTATCAATAAAATTTTCTTCTCCCACAATCGTTTTAACGACAAATCTTAAATCATCCACAATTTTATTAGATCCGCTTTTCCTTCCGATGTTACAGGGATCCTGTACTGTAAATTTTACCTTAAGATCTTTATTCCAGTCAGAATTAACTTTGAGTTTGCCTTCTTTTATCCACTGGGCATACAATTCAATAATGGTTGTCAGTTCAAACTTGTGGGGAATTTTAAATCTTCGCAATCCTTCCAGGATCGCAAAATATGAGTGTCCTCACTCTGTATTGACCACAAGGGGACTTTTTAAATTATTGTCCACATGGTGAGCAAACTCCTCTATAATATATTTCCACCCCTCATTATCCGCCATGAACATGCAATAATTTTCACCGGCCCACATAACTGATGGATAGGTCCAGTCCGCACCAACTATATGAAGTATTTTCCACAGCGGACCCATTTCTTCAGGTTCAGTCACAGGTTCCCTTGAGTTCTGGTTCAATGCCATTATGGCCCCTGCCCGATCCACTGACACCTTAAGATCTTCAAATCCGGGATGCTCTTCCCGAATTTCCTCGGCTACATCCAGTACCGTAAATTCAAAATCATCCTTCTGGGCCCCCATGGCACTGCCTGTCCTGATATGCTGATCACAGGAACCCAATATCCCTTTTGGCCTTTTTTCCCTGGGAACATTGCTTCGTATAGTATAAATCAGTGCCGGTATGTTAATGTTCATGGGACAGGCTGCCATGCATCGTCCACACATGCTGCAGACCCATTTCCAATCTGTCTTGAGAACTTCATAATCCATTCCCAGATTCAACATGCGAATAAGTTTTCGCGGATCCATATCAAACAGTTCCGAGGCTGCACACCCGCCAGTGCAGGTCCCGCAGGTCAGACAAAGATCAAAATTCGCATCCGGCACCTTTGATAGAACCTCATCCTTAAATTCAAAATCAAGTTCATCAATCTTAATTGCCTCTGCCATTTTAAAATTCCCCCTTACCTTAATTTGGCTGCATTCAAATACGGCACAAGATTATCAACACCTCCGATGGTTATGATATGAACCCCCTGACAAATATCTTTCAGACTGTTAACAGTATCAGCAAAAAGCTCCAGACTTGCCTTTTGTTTATTGGGTGCTTTCAAAAGCTTCTGGATAACCCATTCCGGTACGAGTCCGGATTTAAAATGGCGGTTCAAAAATTTGCCCATCCCTGCTGTTCTCAAAATCATGACTTCAGCAATGACAGGGACGTGAAAAGGCTGAACCTGTTTCATGAACTTTGCAAACTGATCAATATCAAAAATAGGGGTCGTCAAAAAATATCCAGTACCCACATTCATCATATCTTCCATTTCTTCCATACCACGCTTTGGCATGTTTTTTCCCCAGGGTGTTTCAATACCTGAACCCAGGATAAACTCAACTTTGCGTTCAAGCTCTTTTCCTTCAATGGTAATCCCTTGTTTTAAATGATCCATAACAGATGCAAGCTTGCCTGAATCAACATGGAAGAACATGGATTCCTGGAGCGTATCCCCGGAAATCCTGTAATCTTCTGTAAATACCAGAAGATTTTCAACACCTGTTTCATGGGCAAGTGTCAGATCCTTTTGCAGTTGGAATCGATTTTTATCTCTTGTGGTAGTTTGATAAATGGCACTCAGATTATTCTGTTTAAGAAGGCTGCATGTTTTAATGGTGTCACTCACAACACCCTCAAGCTCTATTTCCGAGACAGCCACACCATCCACACGGCCTTTTATCCTGGCAAGACTTTCAACAATCGCCCCTGGCTCCTCATTACCAAGAGGTACCTGTAGTTCAGACGTCACAACAAATCTCTTTTTTTCCAAAGATTCTTTTAAATTCATGATCTGCCTCCTTCCTATTTTAATCCGAGTAATTTGGCCACTTCATCCTTGAGTCTGGACAGGGGCAACGGCTTTGACAGGCAAATATCCGCACCATTTTCTTTCATTTGTGCGAATTTATCGTCATCCAGGTATGCGGATAAGACGATAATTTTGGTATTTTTTGTTTTTTCGTTAGCCTTGATCTTTTTACAGACTTCATAGCCTTTGATATCCGGCATCATGATATCCAGAATCAAAAGGTCAGGATGAAAATGATTGACCTGAAGGCCTGCCTCAAAACCATCTGAAGCGGAAAGCACCTCATAGTCAAATGCATCTTCTTCCAAAGCCTGTACAATTGACTCAACAATGATCAAATCATCATCCACGACAAGAATTTTTTTTCCGGCACTGTTCTCCTTCTCTTCAGGGATGGGTATTCCCTGGCTTCTCATAAAGACTTCAAGATCAACCTTTTTTATCCTGCGATGCCCGCCAACAGTTCGATACGCCTTAATGTGTCCGGCCTCCACCCAGTTTATAATGGTCTTAGACGAAACATTGCAGTATTTGCTTGCAGTGAATACGGTCAAAGTGTCTTCCATAACACCTCCTTAATTTTATGTGATTTCTTAATTTAGTTATTATAGTTATTATATAAAATATACTTTGTCAAGCATATAAATATAAATATAATAATGGTAATAAATATAATAACTATTCAGATTAAATCAGCGAAAGCTTCCATTTGAAAAGGCTTTTAAAGAAAATAAGAAAGAAAATGATGACATGGTTGGAAAATAAAATAACTTCTTCTCTAAAATTTTTTAAAAAAATTTCAGAGAAAAGAAAAGAATTTGTGCAGTCTATTTATCTGCCAGGGGAAGCATAATAGAGAATTTTGTCCATTGTCCTTCTTCAGATTCAACAATGATCTCACCACCATGGTCTTTGATAAAGCCATAGCACACGGAAAGACCTAAACCCACCCCTTGAACGCTCTCAGTCTTGGTCGTAAAAAAAGAATCAAAAATCTTTTTGATATGCTCGGGTTTTATACCTGTTCCCGTATCCTTAACAATGATAAAAAGTTTTTTGGAAACAATCTTGGTTGTTATTTCAAGGTTGCCACCATCGGGCATGGCATACATGGCATTGGAAAACAAATTAATAAATACCTGGCGCAATTGATCCCTGGAGGCAAAAATAAGTCCTGGTTTTTCCACAAGATCAATCATAACCTTTATACTGTTTTCCCTGAATCTCTTTTCATATAACAGCATCAGCTCATCAATAACCACATTAATGTCTATTGCCTGACATTCAGCCTGATCCGGCTTTGAAAAAGACAGCATTTTTTTGAGCATTTCCGCCAGCCGTTCAATCTCTGACAAAGACATATCCAGAAGTCTTCGCCGCTTGTTATCCGGTGTAATTTCGGTTTTCATCAATTCAAGGGTGTTCATAATCCCGAATAGCGGGTTGTTCAATTCATGTGCAATCTGGGAAGTAAGCCGGCCCATGGCAGCCAGCTTTTCTGACTGGAGCAGATGTTGTCTTGCCGCACTGAGTTCTCTTTCTGTTTGGAGCCGCTCCTTTAAATCGACAAATATCGCAACACTAGCCAGCTCGCTGCCATTTCCATCATAAATAATGCTGGCGGAAAGATTTCCTTCAGCCAGCTCACCGTCTTCCCTTTTAAAATTCAAAGGATAAGAGCTCAGCTTACCCCTGCCCCCGAATTTTTCATCCCTCATCATTTCAGTGACATTTTTGGCCACTTTATTGGAAAAAATCTGCTGGACGCTCATTTTCCCAATCACTTGTTCAGATTTTACTCCGAAAATATCTTCAGCTCCCTGGTTCCACAGCCTGATAACCCCTTTCATATCCATTACCATGATGGCATTGGGTGAACAGGAAATGATCTTATCCAGAAAATCATGGGCCTCTTTTATATCATTCTCATGTTTTTTTCTCCGGGTCTGATCCACAATAATCCCTTCATATCCCAGAATATTCCCCTTGACATCATACCTGACAATACTGGTTAAAAGAATATGCAGGATATGTCCGTCCCTTCGCCGCCACTTTAACTCGTAATCAACGACCTTTCCTTTTTTTTCTATAATATCAGTATACTTACGCCTGTCCTCGGGATTTAAATAAACATCCCTTGCAAGATCAAGGGAAAGAAATTCTTCCTTATCCTGATACCCAAGCATTTTCAGCAATGCAGGGTTGACATCCAGAAACCGCCCTTCCTTACTGCTGACAAACACACCACACCCAACATGTTTAAAAAGTCTCTGGTAGCTTTCTTCAGAGGATTTAAGCCTGGCTTCCTGCTGTACTCTGCGGGTGAGATCACGATATATGGAAAGTTTAGATTTTGTTCCATCCTGGTTGATCACTGGAATCTCTGACAAGGAAAATGTTTTGTCAACAGATTCAATATAGACCTCACTGTGATGGGTTTCATTCTTAATAAAAACTTCATCATGGTTACACCAGGTACAAGGCTTATCAGACTCGATCAATACTTCATGACATTTCTTTCCGATCCCTTTACCAAACAGTTTTTCCATGAATTTATTCATGTATTCAACTGTATAGTCCTGGTTAATAATATAGATGCCATCTTCAAAAGCATCCAACGCATCCAAGAGTTTCGGGGTGTGATCAGCCATGGCAAATCTCCTTTACAGCAAAAAATAAATTATTATCAAATAGATACTTGGGGTTCTGTTTTTTGTCAAGGTCGGTATCTATAACACTGGATATTTGCCATAGATAATTTTACATAACCCGTTCCAGGCAGATGTAGCAAATTTGAAAGTTCCTGCCGATGCAGGCCTGCCAACCTTGCAACGACGGGATTGCCTGTGGTTTTATTAAAAGTTCCAAAGGTCTGGAATGATTAAAACGGCAGAGTGTTTGAGGGAAGCATGACCGAGTTTCTGCCGTTCAATGCAAGACCTTTGAGAACTTTT
>JAOZRF010000469.1 GCA_029940245.1 Desulfobacula sp. | reverse complement strand
AAGATTTGTAACCACCATGCCTTTGCTTTCCGCAAATTTAATCGGATCTGGAATTTTCATTTCATGATTAAATTCATTTTTCAGGATGTTGAGGGATATGTCACCGTCAAGCCCGGCACGATTGAGAGCCTTCTCAAATCGTGCAGATTCCACTCCAGCTTCCCTGATTGCCTTTTGAATATCCGCGGGAAAGGCGTTAAACTCTTTCTTGTTCCAATATACAATAACTGGATCCACAAGATAATTCCAGCGTGTAATATATTTGTGATACTGATAAATCTGTACGGTAATTGCAACACCTGGAAGGGGATTTTCCTGTCCGTCCACAACTCCCTGCTGGAAACCGGTCACAGCATCACCCCAGTTCATATTCACTGGGTCAGCACCGAGTTGTTTGTATATATCGATAAAAATGGGACTTCCAACAACCCTGATCTTTAATCCTTTCAAGTCATCGGGCATACGGATGATTCTTTTGTTGTTGGTTATCTGTCGAAATCCATTTTCTCCCCAGCCAAGAGGAACAAGCCCCTTTGCCTCCATTGCCGCAAAAATGACCTTTCCGGTTTCCCCATATTCCATTTTGTCAAGATTTTCAAAGTTGTTAATAAAAAATGGAAGAGAAAAAATATCCATTTCAGGGATAACAGCCGCTGTATTAATCGTTGATTCATAAGCACAATCAATTACTCCCTTTGCGACCATCTGGGGCGACTTTAACTGGGCACCTTTAAGAAGGGCGCTGCCAAAATAGGGTTTGACATTAATCTGACCATTGGTCTTTTCTTTTACCAGCTCAGCAAATTTTACAGCTCCCATTCCCCAATAAAATTGAGGACCTACATTCAGTGTCATCTTATATTCTTTTTTGTATTTCCCTGCATGGACAGGCATTGCAACCATCATCACCATAAAAGCTGACACTGTCATAATCAGGCTTTTTTTCAAGCTTTTTCCCATTATACCCATTTTGTACCCCCTTGTTAAAGATTAAAGCAATTATAACCATTCGGCTTCTTGATATTACTCCGCCGTTTATCTTGATTCAAATAATAAACCAGAATCAGGATGTAATTATGGATAAAATATAAAAAGTAACGTGTCAAGCAATTTTTTGTATAATAGTAAACTTTAATTTTACAGATGCAGTGTAAGCTTTAAGGAAATGTCGGCACTTCCACTTTCTTGTGTACCTTTGTCAAGGAAGTATACAAAAAAACCTGGACACAGCCTCCAGGCTGTGTCCAGGTTTTTGTTCATATAATGCTGCTATTACTTGCAGATAAAATTTATTTTCGTTCTACAATAATAGCCATGCCCTGACCGCCGCCGATGCAGAGGGTGGCAAGACCATATCGCGAGTTACGCGCTTTCATTTCATATAAGAGTTTTGTTAAAATCGCGCCGCCTGATGCAGAAACAGGATGCCCCAGTGCAATGGCACCGCCATTTACATTTACCTTATCAATATCCATATTCAGTTCACGCATACATGCCAGCGACTGGGAGGCAAATGCTTCGTTCAGCTCAATCAGATCCATATCATCAATGGTCAACCCTGCTTTTTCAAGAGCCATCTTTGTGGCCGGGATTGGACCAATTCCCATTAATGCAGGATCAACGCCGGCAGAGGCATAGGCGACAATGGATGCCATGGGGGTTATCCCCAGTTCATCTGCTTTCTCCTTTGACATTACAACCAGAGCCGAGGCACCGTCATTCATACCGGATGAACTTCCTGCAGTAACGGAACCCCCTTTTCTAAATGGGGGTTTCAATTTTTGGAGAGCTTCAATGGTGGTACCGAATCTGGGATGCTCGTCAGTATCAAATATTTTCGGATCACCCTTTCTCTGGGGAATTTCAACAGGAACGATCTGTTCCTTGAATTTTCCTTCTTTTATGGCTTTTTCAGCAAGCTGCTGGCTTCTCAAACCAAAGGCATCCTGGTCTTCCCTGGACACATTAAATTTTTCTGCAACATTTTCCGCCGTCTCTCCCATGGTGTTTCCACTTAAGGGATCAAAAAGGATCAACTGGTCCTGAAGCTGTCCATGTCCAAGCCGATAACCCCATCTGGCTTTTTTCAACATAAAGGTAGCATTGCTCATACTCTCCATACCACCGGCAACAATAACATCTGCATCACCGGATTTAATGATCTGGGCTGCCAGGGTAACGGCTTTGATACTTCCGGCACAGGCCTTGCTGATGGTAAACTGGGGTTTTTCTATGGGGATTCCGGCTTTTACTGCCACGACCCGGGCAGAATTAATGGGAAGATCCCCTGTCCTGTAGCCGGATGCATAAATGACCTCATCAATCTGATCACCGGTTAACCCTGCCCGCTTGATAACCTCTTTTATGGGGACAGGACCAAAATCAATATCGCTCAACGGGGCAAGCGCACCACCAAATCTACCGATTGCCGTTCTACAGGCACTGACAATGACAACTTCTTTCATTTTTCCTCCTGAAAATATACCATTAAATATCTTAGTCAACTTTCGGTCTTAAGTTCTTGCAGCTCCAAAAGTTGAGCATCTTATTTTCTGCATAGCA
>JAOZRF010000468.1 GCA_029940245.1 Desulfobacula sp. | reverse complement strand
ATATTGAAAGATTGAAAAATAAACCAATTCATCCTTCTGAACAACGATAAACCCCGGGGTAAATCAGCATTTGTCGAATTTGCCAGTGCCGGCATTTTCGACAAATGGTATTTTTTGCCCTGACCAATAGCCTTCCCGATATCTGTAGACCTGCGACAGGCGTTTGTGTATAAAATGTGTGGACAGTTTAAAAAGATTCTATTATTGATATTATATGATACTGTAAGAAGCCCGAAGGATATAAATATAAGGCAGGAAAATTATGTTGATTAAAGAAACGGATTCATGGAAGAAAAAAATTGTCTCTCCAAACGCTGTATTAAAAAAAATTGAGCCGGGGATGAACATCTTCATCGGCACGGGTGCTGCAGAACCCCGAACCCTTGTGAACTGCCTGATGCATGAAGAGGGATACCGCTTGCAGGACCTGACCCTGATCCAGCTGGTCAGTTTCGGGGATGCCATCTCATACAAAGCATTGCAGTCCAAACGATACCGCCTTAAAACCTTTTTTTCCGGATGGGTATCTTCTGAAGCCATCCTGGCCGGCCAGGTAGATTTGGTCCCCTCAAGGTTTTCAGCCATCCCCCTGTTGATGAAAGGAGGACAAATTCCCATTGATGCTGCCTTTATCCAGATAACCCCTCCCAACAAGGCAGGTTACTGCAGCCTGGGCGTGGGGGTGGATGTGGCCAGAAGAGCAATGGAACAGGCGGATCTTGTGGTGGGTGAAATAAACCAGGAAATCCCTTTCACTTTTGGAGATACCTTTGTTCCCTTTGAGGCCTTTGACATGGTTATTGAATCCATTGAACCGCCGTTTTATTTTCCAAGGTTTCCCGTGGAGCCTGTTTTTGACAAGCTGGCTGCCAATGTTGCATCGGTCATTGAAAATGGCAGTTGTCTTGCCTTTACCTTTGGCCCGATTTTCGAGGCCTTGCCCAGACATCTTGCCGGCAAAAAAGATTTGGGGATACATACCCCGTTTTTTACGGATGCATTAATGGAACTTGTCAAAAGCGGTGCCGTCAGCAACCGGAAAAAAGGCCTTTTCAGGGGAAAGTCTTTAACTGCTTATGCCCTGGGCAGTAAAGAATTAATGCAATTCCTTGACAAAAATCCCATTGTTGAATTTCAAAGCATTGACAAGGTTTTCCATCCCTTAGAAATCGGAAAAAACCATCGGTTTGTCTTTATTCTCCCCGTAAGACGGGTTGATCTTTCAGGCAGAGTGGCCCTTCATAACAGCAAGGGCAATGTCACTGCCGGCCCGGGACAGATGGCAGATTTTTTTAATGGCGCTGAAATCTCCCAGGGCGGTTACACCATTGTTGCCCTTCCAAGCCGGAACCGCCAGGGAAATCCCAATATCCGCCTTTCCGTTGAAGACTGTCCTGATTTATTAAGCCTTCCCGAATCAATTGATCTTGTGGTAACAGAACAGGGGATTGCCCATTTAAGGGGAAAAACAATCCGGGAAAGAGCCCAGGCCCTTATTGAAATTGCACATCCCGAAGACAGGGCCGAACTTGTTGATGAAGCCAAAAAAGCCAATCTCCTGTATAAAGACCAGATCTTTCTCGCGGGCAGCGCTCATTTTTATCCTGCTGATATTGAAACCCGGCATACCTTTAAAAAAAAACTTGACGTGCATTTCAGGGCGATCAAACCCTCGGATGAAGATCAGATGCGGCGGCTATTTTACAGATTTTCCGATAAGGCCATCTACTATCGATATTTTTCCCCCATAAAAACCATGCCCCATGAAAAAATTCAGGAATACATAAATGTTGACTACAGGGATGCGCTTTCCATTGTGGCCCTTGTTGGAGACCCGGGACAACAGACCATTATTGCCGAAGCCAGATTTGTAAAACATCAGAACAAGCCCTTTGTGGATGTCGCCTTTGTTGTGGATGAAGCCTATCAGGGATATGGGATTGCAAGCTATCTGTATCAAATGCTGGCAAAACTTGCCAAAGAAAAAGGGGCCCAGAGCATAACTGCTGATGTTCTGGCATCCAACCGGGCCATGCTTAAAGTCTTTGAAAAAGGAAAATTTCCGGTTCAAGCCAAAGTGGAACAAGGAATTTATGAATTAACCATTGATTTATCCGCCCCAAAAAACTAAAGAAACAAAAAAAACCACTGTCTTTTTAAATCTTTGCCAGGGACTTGATTAAACTTTGCAGGCAAACTGATTCCGTGTAAGTTCTAAAATTTTCTTTTGGAAATCAATTTTAACATGCCCGTTCCGATACGAAGGGGTAATGAGGGCTTACTCTTATTATTCATGGGCATTTCACAATCAGGGCCATACATTTTTTCCATCATTTTCCCGACTTGATTTTTAATCAATCCCCTGAAAGGAATGTGAGCTATCATGCCGTACATGGCGGCATTTCCCCTGGATGCAAGCTCTGGATGATTTTTCACGAACTCAAGAGAATCTTTTAAATCCTTAAGATATTGGTCTGCTACAGTCTCATGGGCAGGGGTGACCATAGCATGCAGGCCTTCAGGCCTTTGCAGACGATCGATATGCCAGCCCTTGTTTTCCATAACATCACCCACTGCAA
>JAOZRF010000467.1 GCA_029940245.1 Desulfobacula sp. | reverse complement strand
TAAAGTTTTAATGCATACTCTGAAAAGTCCCTGATCATAAAGTCAAATATTTGTTCCAATAGGTCTTCATCAAATTGATCTATATTAAATTTTTCCATATTAAAGTTCTCAATGATGAGCTGCCCATAAGCCACAAGAGTGAACATTTCACCAAGATATAAAAGAAAGTCCATGTTTTTGGCCTGGTTTTTATCCGGGGTTGCCTTTAAGAGCATTTCCTGGAGTATCTTTATCTGGTTTTTGAAAATATTGACATTGGGCAGGTCGACACTGTTGTATGCAATATTAAAATCATGAAACTGAATTTTTCCAAGACCTTTTGTGAGGCCCTGGTTAAATAAAAATTCATCACAGGCAGCATCGTCTCTTTTTCCAATGTCAGGGAAATCACCAGAATTAAAAAAGTAATTGGCCATGAATTTAATAATCAGAGCCATGTTCACATGAATAGTTCCCTCAAGTTTTGGCAGCGCCCTGATATCGATTGCTGCCATTTCAAAATAGGCATCTTTTTCAAATCCCTTTGCAGCGATGACATCCCATATCAGGTTGATCACTGTCTCTCCCTGGCTTGGGACCTTCATTTTAACCATTGGGTTATACAGAAGGTATCTTCGATCATCCTTGGAAGCAGTTCTAAAATAGTCTGAAGCACGCTGGGAAAACAGCTTCATTGCAGCAAGTCTTGTATATGCATCAACAAACATCTGTTTGATGTGGGGAAAGTCTGTAACCCATCTGCCATAAAGATTTCGGTTGGCTGCATGGTTCAGGCCCTCATAAAATGCATGGGTACAGATGCCGATGGCTGCCCAGCCAAGGTTGAATTTTCCCACATTAATGGTGTTTAATGCAGCGTCCCAGGCATCCTGGCCCGTTGAAAGAATATCCTCTTCAACAATCGGATAGCCGCTTAATGCGTATTCTGCCACGTATGATTCCCACTCAACCACATTCTGAACAAGATCATAGTTTTCATGTTCGGGATTCACAGCAAAAAAGACATATTCATCTGTTTCAGTATTTTTTCCAAAAGTTGAAACAATTCCTGCTATATTGGCATTTCCAATATAGTATTTTCCACCATCAGCCACATAATGTCCCTCACCAAGAGGGGTTAAAGACATATCCGAGGAATAAAGATCAGCCCCATGGGCTCTTTCTGATAGACCAAAAGCAAAAATATGGCCGTCTTTTAATAATTGAGCGGTTTTATGTTTAATTGCTTCATTGGGACTCATCCATATAGGCCCCAGTCCCAGAATAGAGACCTGCCATGTATACCAGTAGGACAGGTTGTAAAATCCAAGAATTTCGTTGAAATCACATATTCTTCTGGTATCCCATCGGGCATTTGTATTGTTTATGGCATACTTTGAGGGTGTAAGCAGTGTTGCAAAAATTTGGTTTTCTTTTAAAAATTCAATAAAATCCTCATACCAGACTTTTCCATGAAAATCAGATTTCAGTCTTTTTTTCCCTCTATTTTCAAAAAAATCAATGGTTTTTTTCATGATTTTTTTTGATTCCAAATCAAGGTGGTCAAAATTTTCTGTTTTTGGGTTAAATAACGTCATGGTTTTTCCTTATCATAAAATTAAATTTAAAAAGTTGATTTTACTATATTACTGGTTATTTTCAAAGCATATTTTTTGGAATTAACCATATAAAGCAGGACTTTTATGACATCCTATAAAAATAACCCTGGGTTTCTTACACCTTCCTTTGTCATGAATGCAATGATTTATACCAATGTTATCATGTTTTTAATCAGTCTGATCTACAGTGGTAAAAACATGATCCTGTCCTTTAATCCGTTTTATGCCTTTACCCCTTCCATGGATGTATTAAATTTTCTTGGTGCATCCGGCAGGCTTCCCATTGTCAAATATGATGCATGGTGGTCCCTGATTACCGCGAACTGGCTTCATGGCGGGCTTTTACATATTCTGTTCAATATGATGGCCTTAAAAACCCTTGCTCCTTTAGTGATGAAAGAATTTGGCCCGTCCCGAATGTTTTCCATTTATACCCTGGCAGGAATTTCAGGATTTTTATTGTCCTATTTTGGTAAGGTCTATCTGACCATAGGTGCTTCATCAGGGCTTTGCGGACTTATCGGAGCAGCACTTTTTTTTGGGAAATCAAGGGGTGGACAATGGGGCCGGCTTGTATATAAACAGACATCTGGCTGGGTTGTCAGTCTTATCCTCATTGGTTTTCTCATGCCCAATATTAATAATTGGGCTCATGGTGGCGGATTGCTTGCGGGTATCTTTTTTGCCTGGGTATTGGGATATAATGAAAAAAGAATGGAAAGTTTGTTTGATAAATCTCTGGCCGTTTTTTTTGCAGGGATAACCGCGTGGCTTTTGCTGAAATCTGTTGTACAAGGTTTTTTCCTGATTTATTCCTGAAACAGACATTTTACACAAATTTTACACACCATGCTTGAAATTGTCCGGGTTCTACCTTATTACAGCCCTATGAAAGTTCGTGCGATTAAGAAGATAGGCAGGATAGCAGTGGTCGGCATGGCCGGAGTCTTTCCTAAGGCGCTTGATACCAGGCAATTTCTTGACAATATCATA
>JAOZRF010000074.1 GCA_029940245.1 Desulfobacula sp. | reverse complement strand
GCAGTTTCCATGGCAGATTGAGAACATTGGATTTATGGTATTCATGTACCAGGGGAGAGCCTTTTTCCATGGCTTTTTCAGGATCAAATATACCGGGAAGTTCTTCATATTGGATTTCAATTAGACCAAGTGCTTTTTTTGCGATTTCAGGGCTTGTGGCAGCAACGGCTGCGACTTCATCCCGAAATGAGCAGACCTTACCTTTTTTTAAGGGTGGATTGTCCTTGTAAAATCCCATTTTCATTTTTTTAGGCACATCTTCGCCAGTGAGAACAGCATGGACACCTGACAATGCCATGGCTTTGGATGTATCAATTTTGATAATGTTTGCATGGGCGTATTTGCTGTACAGAATTTTGCCATAAAGCATGCCGGGCATTTTTATATCTTGAATATATTCAGCCCTGCCCATGGCTTTCTGGGCCGCATCCAGTTTGGGGATTCGTTTTCCAACTATGCTGAACTCGCTGATAGACTCACTGTTATGGTTACTCATCTTTCCCTCCCTTATTTGCTGCAACCTTTTCCTGTGCTGCCTCAACAGATTCAAAAATTTGTATATATCCTGTACACCTGCAGATATTTCCGGCAAGGGCATGCTTGATCTCTTCACGACTTGCATCCGGATTTTCATCCAGCAATGCCTTGGAAGACATGATCATTCCCGGAGTGCAGAAACCGCACTGGATTCCTCCATTGTCCACAAAAGACTGCTGAATCGGATGCAGGGTCCCATCCGTTGAGGCAAGACCCTCAATGGTTTCAATGGTCTTTCCATCTGCTTCAATGGCCAGATAAAGGCAGGAATTTACGGCCAGCTTATCAATTATGACCGTACAGGCGCCGCATTCACCATTTCCGCACCCTTCTTTTGTTCCAATCAGCCCCAGTTTCTCCCTTAAAAGGTGTAACAGGGTCCAATGTTCCTTGATATCATAGGAGATCTTGTCACCATTTAATAAAAAAGATATGTTTGTTGTCATGGGTAAAGTTTCCTTTATGGTTGATTATTTGCCGGCATTTATTAATTCCAGGCATTTTTGGCCCATTCTTCTCACATGGACCCGTATCATTTCTTTTCTATGCCAGGCCTTTCCCCTGACAGAATCCCTGACCCTGGATTCATCTGCTGCAATTTTGCCGGCTTCTATCAAAATGGCCTCATTAATTTTTTTGCCGATCAAAAACTTTTCTGCATCAAAGGCCCGCATTGGGGTAGGGGCGGCAACACCTAAACAGATTCTGGCCTTTGTACAGGTTCCCTGGATCTCATTCAGGGTTAATAGAACTCCGATACCGATCAAGGGCAGCTCCATGGCAGCCCTGCGGCCGAATTTAATATAAGCGCTTCCCGTATGGGGGGCCTGGGGGGGGATGGTAATCTTTTTCAGGATTTCCCTGGGTTTTAAAATGGTTTTATAAGGTGAAACAAACAGATCTTTCACCGCGACGGACCTTTCTCCTTCAGGGCCGTGAAGCAGGGCAACGCCATCAAGGGCAATCAAAGGGATGGCACCATCAGCAGATGGTACTGCATTGATCAGGTTACCGCCTATGGTTCCCACGTTTCTCACCTGTAAAGACCCGATATTGGAAACTGCATCATAAATGATGGGATATTCATTCTGGATCATGAGGGATTTTTCAAGGGTGGCATGGGTCACCATGGCTCCAATGGAAAGCTCGCCCGTTGCATTATTTTTATTCAGTTCGCCTATTTTTTTTATCTTTTTCAGGGAAATCAGAAAATCCGGTTCCATCCACCCTTCCTTGACCTTGACAATCACATCTGTCCCCCCGCCCATATATTTGGCAGTCTCGCTGTGCCGGCCATGAAAAGCAATGGCTTCTTCAACGGTTGTGGGGGATAAATACTTAAATGCTTTCATACTATTTCCTTTCTTTAACTGCGGTTATCAAAGATACGCTGGGCTTTCCCTGCAAACCGGGGAAGTTCGCCGTAGGCACATATTTGTGCATCACAACTTACCATGATCTTTGTCTTAACTGCATTTTTTATTTTATTTTTAATTTTACTTGTATTTTTAATATCAATCCCCTGTTGTGCTTCTGCTTTTATGGTCATATAATCCTTGCCGTCATCTTCTCTTTCCAGATGCAGCTGGTATTCGCTTCCCACCTCATGTATTGAGGAAAGCACTTCATCAATCTGCCCGGGATAGATATTAACCCCCCTTAAGATGATCATATCATCAGAACGCCCCATGATTTTGTCATGCATGGGAAGTATATTGCCGCAGGAACAAGGTTTGGAGATCTTACGGGTGAGATCCCTTGTCCTGTAACGTACCAGCGGGGCCGCTTCTTTGCACAGGGTTGTGACCACCATTTCACCGATCTCACCGTCTTTAACCGGTTTCATCGTATCCGGGTCTAAAATTTCAAGGATATATTTGTCAGCCCAATAGTGAATCCCTTCGTGCTTATGGCAGTCAAGTCCCATTCCAGGGCCGTAAAGTTCAGTCATGCCCGTGATGTCAAACATGTCTTCAAGCCCCAGAAGATCTTTGATCTTTGCACGCATGGCAGAACTGCTTCGCTCAGATCCCAGGATGATTTTTTTCAGATTAATCTGGTTTTTAATGCCCCGTTTATTCACTTCTTCAGCCATGAGAAGGGCCATGGATGCAGTGCAGCAGAAAACCGTGGACTGCATGTCCACAAGAAACCGGCATTGCATTTCAATATTGCCGGGACCCACAGGAATGGCCATGGCACCGAATCGTTCACATCCCAGCTGAAATCCCATGCCGGCTGTCCAGACACCATACCCCACAGCAATCTGCACCCTGTCTTCCTGTGTCAATCCTGCCATTTCATAGCACCGGGCAAACATATCAAACCATACATCCAGATCTTTGGCCGTATAGGCGAGAATTTTTCGTTTGCCTGTGGTGCCCGATGAGGCATGAATGCGGACAACATTTTTTTCAGGAACAGACAAAAGGGGCAGAGGATATCCTTCCTTGAGATCGTTTCCCGTGGTAAAGGGAAGAAGGGACAGGTCATCCAGGGATTTTATATCCAGAGGAGTCACGCCGGCCTCGTCAAATTGTTTTCTGTAAAAGGAAGACCCATTAAAGGCATGAGCAATTGTCCACTTCAGTCCTTGAAGCTGATGATCAAGCAATTGCCCTGAGTCTTTAACTTGTGGCATAAAGGTTTGTGTCATTTTGTCTCCTATATTTAACTCAACTTTCGGCCTTAAGTCTTTGCAAGCCTGACCCCATTCAAATTTTGCAACTCCGAAAGGTGAGTATTTAACTTTCACTCAAAAGTTATTATTTGTTTTTGCGCAGTTGCAAGGTTGCATCCAGATCAAGTGTCAGAGAATCAGGATCAATAATAACCCCGTAATCCTGTTTTGCCTTTTCAATACTGATATACTCATATTGAACATCTTTTTCAACAAATTTTGGATCCCGTTCAAAAGGATTTCCATATCCACCGCCGCCGGCACTGACAAACGAGATCTGGTCACCGGGGTCCATAAAGGTAAGGGTGCTTGGGTCTGCATTCTCACCGTTTTTCTGGAACTTGGCCAATGATCCGTCTTTTCCTTCAAACATGCCCTGGGGTGGATAAATATAACGTCCGGCCTGAACAGCAATGGAGACTGTTCCGCAGGAATTCTCCCCATCGTCCGGAGAACGGAAGATCA
The DNA here is from genome assembly GCA_029940245.1 of Desulfobacula sp. Lineage (GTDB taxonomy): Bacteria > Desulfobacterota > Desulfobacteria > Desulfobacterales > Desulfobacteraceae > Desulfobacula. Next base: position 6,106 of record JAOZRF010000074.1, on the reverse strand, counting down.
TTCGTCTGCCAATACCACCCCGCTGTTTACCAGGGCCACCTGAGTCCTGTATCAGGCTTCTTTCTTCAACAATCATACTGGTATCACTTTCAAGAATTTCAACTGGTGTGTTCGCTCCATTGGCAGGAAAAATTGCACAATGATGGCCATCAAATCTTGAAGAAGCGCCCATTCCACCACCCCGGATAATCATGGTGTGCCATGGTTTACCATTGGCAAAAGAGCCGTGAAAAATATTGGTCTGGGCAGGGGTTCCACCGGAGCCTGCAATAATATTATCGGGAGCGGCTTTTGCCAGGGCTTTAAACACCATTTCAGTCATAAAATGGCCCACGACCATTCTTGCTGCAACGGCTGCCGGGAATTTGCAATTGACAATAGACCCTTCCGGGGCTGTCATTGTTATGGGGCGTATGGCACCCTCATTGATTGGTACGCCAGGGTCAAATGCGGATTTAATGGCCATGAACACGTATGCATAAGTGAAATTGTAAACCACGTTCACTCCCCATTGTACCTGTTTGGAGGTGCCTTCAAAATCGACATGAATTTTTGACCCGTCTACTTTAACCGCTAATTTGATGGGAATATCCGGCTTGTTCCCGGCACCTTCAATAATGCCTTTGTGTTCATAGATCCCATCAGGAATCTTTGAAATGGCAGCCCGCATGCTTATTTCAGTCCGGTCGATAATCTCATCCGCAAGATCATTCAGGGTATCAAGCCCTTCATCTTCCATCATTTCTATGATTTTTTGAGAACAAACGTGATTTGCGGCTACCTGGGAACGGATATCCCCGTCAAACTCTTTTGCAGTTCTGACATTCCAGCGAATCATGTTCACCAGATCAGTGTTAAGTGTTCCGGCATCATAGAGTTTTGTTAAGGGGATATACAGGCCTTCTGCATAGACATCCCGGTTGTCGGAAGCGGGTCTGCCACCAATATCCGTGTGATGGAAAATACATGAGGTAAATGCGACGGGTCTGCCCTTGAAAAAGATAGGACTCCATACGCAGACATCATTCAGGTGGCCTGCCAGAAGCCAGGGATCATTGATAATAAATACATCTCCTTCATTATACTTTTCAAGGGGAATGGAGTTGACAATTTTTTTCATACCCAGCGCCATGGCGCCGGCCATGCCGGGGGTGCATAAGGTTCCCTGCACCAGTTCCTGTCCCCGGCTGTCTGTAAACATGCAGGTGTAATCGTGGGCATCCCTTAACAGACTTGAAAAGGCAGTCCGGATAACAGATGCATCAGATTCATCCACGATGGAAACAAGTCGTTTCCAGAGAATTTCCAGTGTAATCGGGTCGAATTTTCTTTTATTCTTAGTCATTGTTTGCCCCTCCCGGCTGATCCGGCCCACCTGATGGAATGATTTGGACCCAGATGAAACCGAATTCATCCACCCGGGCTTTGGTATCCTCTCCAAGGACAATAGTGGATTCACGTTCCTCAATAATGGCAGGTCCTTCAACCTCGGCATGGGCAAATAGTGTTGACCGGTCATATACTGTAAAGGGGATATAATCTTTTTTGATAATAGAAAATGCCGGCCGTTGACCCTTGATACAGGCTTTAATGTCATGGTTTCGGGTTGATAGTTTTGAAATTTTAAAAGGCTTTTTAGGAAGGCTTGCCCGTACCTTGAAAGTTACAAACTCTACAGGTGATTCAGCAGAGGTTCTGCCGTAAAGTCGTTTATACTCATCATCAAACATGGTTCGGATTTCATTTTTAGAAAACTTTGTAAAGTCTTTGATTTCAATTTTAAGATCTATCTCAGCTCCCTGACCTACAAAGCGCATTAAAAGAGTTCTTTCATAAATAATGCTGTCACCGCTTTGGGCACCTTCTAAAATTTTAGCACTTTCATGTTCAAGCTCGTTAAAAAGCAGTTCTATCTCTTTGAAATCTGCATCATCCAGCACTTTTCTGTGGCTTCTGGAAAGATCAAAGGCAACTGGCGCAGTAAAGAAACCAAGTGCGGAGCCAACGCCTGCAAGGGGGGGTACCAGAATGGATCCAGCACCGATTTTTTTAGCAAGCCCGTAAGTGTGCACAGGGCCGGCACCGCCAAAGGCGGATACTGTAACGATGTTTGGATTGCCGCCTTTTTCCGCAATATGGGTTTTAGCGGCCGAAGCCATGGTTTCGTTAATCAGATCATGGATACCGAACGCGGCTTCCACCATGGTGGTCCCCAGGGGTTTGGCGATTTTTTCGTCTATGGCTCGTTTGGAAAGCTCAATATCAAGCGCCATGGTTCCGCCAAGGAAAAAATCAGGATCAAGATATCCCAAAACAAGGTCAGCATCCGTTACCGTGGGATTATCCCCACCTTGCTTATAGCAGGCAGGTCCCGGGTCTGCGCCGGCGCTTTCCGGGCCAACCTGCAGCAACCCGAGATTGCTGATTTTAGCAATGGATCCTCCGCCTGCACCAATTTCCATCAGATCTACAACAGGCACCTGGATGGGCAGACCGCTACCTTTTTGGAAACGCTGTACCCGTCCGACCTCAAATGTGGATACCAATCCTGCACGGCCATCCTGAATCAGGCATGATTTGGCTGTTGTCCCGCCCATGTCAAAGCAGAACATATCCGCAATATTAAACATCTTCCCATAATACTGGGATGCAATAACAGCAGCTGTGGGGCCTGATTCAATGATTCTGACAGGAAAATTTTTGGCCGTTTCAATGGAAGTGATACCGCCCGAAGAAAGCATGATAAACAATTTACCATTAAAACCGATGGTTCCAAGTCTGTTGATCAGTTTGTTTAAATACCAGTATGTTATGGGTTTTACATAGGCATTGACCGCAGTCGTACAGCTTCGTTCATATTCCTTGATTTCCGGAAGAACTTCAAATGATGTAGATAAAAATAATTCCGGTGCATGTTTTTCAATGATCTCTTTTACTTGTTTTTCATTTACAAAGTTTTCATAAGAATTGATAAAGCAGACAGCAATGGATTCTATCCCGTCTTTTTTAAATTTTTCAAGGAGATTGATCACTTCTCGTTCATCTACACTTTTTAGTATTCTGCCGTCAAAAGCCAGCCGCTCATCTATTTCCGCTCTGTCTGACCGGGGTACAATAGGTTCAGGATATTCGCTGAAAATATCATAGGCATCATAGCGTTTTTCCCTTCCCAGTTCCAGGATATCCCTGAATCCCTTTGTGGTTATCAACGCGGTTCTGGCTCCTTTTCTTTCAATAATGGCATTGATCACCAGGGTGGTTCCATGAATGATTTCTTCAACATTGTCCATAAATCCCGGCAAGATTTCATCAAGCTCCCTGATGCCCTGTTCAATCGCATTTGATGGATCTGAAGGGGTGGTCAGACATTTATTTGTGTGAAATTCCCCTGTTATATTATTCACAAGGACAAAATCGGTAAAAGTCCCGCCAATGTCACATCCTAAGCGGTATGTCGGCTGTTCCAAATTTAACCTCCCAATGAAGTTATTATTATGTTTATTTGTTAATTACCCGTTCCAGAATGTTTCCCTTACATTCGCCGGATGGCCATTGCAACACCTTATAACCAATACTCAGATTTGGATGGAACCTTTGCCCATATACAAGGCGCAAGAGCTTTTGCAACCGGAGCGTACTGTAGTACGTGAGGATTGCAAAAGGTTGCAGCAACGAAGTAGATGGGTGAAGGTTCCATCCAAATTAATAAAATTCAGGTTCTTTCCATTCTCCAAAGGTCTGTCTGAATACGCCGGCCATTTCACCCACCGTGGCATAGGCATGACAGCATTTTACCAAATGCGGCATCACATTATCACTACCTTTAGCGGCTTTCTCAAGTGCTTTAAGGCTGTCTGATACGTCCTTGTCATTCCGGGTTGACCGAAGCGCTTTTAAATTGGCCTTGGATTTTTTTGCCCAGTCTTCATTATATTCATGGAGTTCCACAGCGCCAGCGTTGGTTTTTTCAGCTATTTGATCAGAAGCTTCGGGATTCAGGCCAACTTTTCTGTACTCGCCGGACTGTAATCCTTTTTCATATTCATAGGCCTGACGGGACACCTTTCTCTGGATAAGGCCGTTTGATATGCATTTGGTCATGCCGCCCATTTGTTGAACTTCTTTCATCTCCTCAAGGATTTTTTCTTCCATCTCAAGGGTCAGGGTTTCAATAAAATAGGACCCTGCAAGGGGATCAACCGTATCTCGTAAACCCACTTCATCCATGAGCATTTCAAGGGTTCGTAAAGACAAAAGGGCAGAGCGCGGGGTGGGAATGGTATAGGCTTCATCAAAGGAACACAAGGCCGTTGTCTGGGCACCGGACAGGGCTGCTCCCAGTGCATAATAGGCGCCTCTCATGATATTGTTTTCCGGCTGTTCCTTGGTAAGGCCTGAACCGCCGCCGCCAAATAATCCCCTTAAAAAAAGCTTTTTTTTGTCTGAAACGCCATATTCATTTTTCAGCATTTTTGCCCAGAGTTTTCTGGCTGCCCGAAATTTTGCAATCTGTTCCCATAAATTGCCATACACATTAAAATTAAAGGAAAACCGTCCCACAAATGCTTCAGGAAGAATACCTCTTTGGGTCACATTGTCTATGTACGCTTTGGCAATCTCAAAGGCATAAGCGATTTCCTGGGCCGGGGTGGCACCTGATTCACGGATATGGTATCCGCAGATACTGACTGGATTGGACTTGGGCAGTTCCTTGACCGCGTATTCAATTGAGTCCCCCACAAGTCTGACCCCATGTTCAACGGGAAAAATCCAGGCCCCTCGACCGACCATTTCCTTTAAAATATCATTCTGGGGGGTTGTGGAAATTTGATCCTTGGAATATCCGAATTTTTCTGCTACTGCCTGGTACATGGCCATCATGATGGTGGCCACGGCATTGATGGTCAAGCCGGATCCGATGCGGTCAAGCGGGATTCCTGCAAAGGCCGTCTCAAAATCCTTGAGTGAGTCAATGGCCATACCCACCCGCCCGACTTCCCCTTCTGCCAGGGGATGATCCGAGTCATAGCCCATCTGGGTGGGCAGGTCAAAGGCAACGTTAAGGCCGTTCTGACCATTTGCAATCATGAGTTTGAATCGTTCGTTGGTTTCTTCCGGGGTGCCGAACCCTGTGTACTGCCTTGTGGTCCAGGCACGGCTGCGATAGCTTTGGGGATGAAGACTGCGGGTAAAGGGAAATTCACCTGGTGCGCCCAGATCTTTTTGATATGTAAATCCTGCTCGTTCAAGATCTTCCGGGCCATAAGCCGGTTTCACCTTTATGCCGGACTGGTAGATGACCTCTTTTATTACGCCTTTTTCATCCTTGATATATTTTGCTACACCCATTGTTTTTTACCTCTCATATTATTCAAACAATTTGTTCATGCCAAAAACAATATCCTCAAAAGAGGTTCCACCGGGAAAAACTGCCGCAACCCCAATCTGTCTGAGTCTGGGAATATCCTGATGGGGAATAACCCCTCCCACGGTCAGGCGGATATCTTCAAGACCCTTTTCTTTCATCATGGTCATGAGTTTTTCACATATCGGCAGGTGTGCCCCGGACATGATACTCAACCCGATGACATCCACGGCTTCCTGGGTGGCAGTCTGTATGATCTGATCAAGGGTCTGGTGCAGTCCTGAATAAATGACTTCCATTCCCGCATCCCTTAAGGCAAGGGCAACAATTTTTGCACCCTTGTCATGTCCGTCCAGGCCTGGTTTGGCGATCAGTACCCGAATTTTGGTTGTTGTTTCCATAACTTTATTTCCTTTATATCGTTCTTTACCATGAGGAGCATAAAGGACATAAAGTTTTATGCTTTGTTTCTATTGTTTTTTTCTTCATGTCCTTTGTGTCCTTCATGGTGATTAATTATCCTGGACCTTCAGGTTATGTGTGACTTCAAGGTTACGTTTGACCGTCAGGGCATTGACCACATTTTCCGCAGCCGTTATCGGGTCCATTGAACCGGATTCAATTTCATTCAGCGCTTCTTTGAAATTATTTGATTCTTTCATAAACAAGAGTATTTTTTCCAGGGCCAGATCCTTTAAAAGTGAATTAAAATAGATACGTTCCAATTCTTTTTTTTTAAGA
>JAOZRF010000466.1 GCA_029940245.1 Desulfobacula sp. | reverse complement strand
TATAAAGCCTGTCCTTGATAATATCCAGGTAAAATGAGGACAGATCCACCACACAAAAATTATGCAGGGTATGATAAATGGTATGAAACTCATATTTGTCATAGGAGGTAAGTGAGCGATCCACCACATGATGCAGTCTGTGGAGAATAAACCGGTCAAGCCCGGACATTTCTTTTATGGATCTAAGATCGCTTGTAACATCAAAATCTGAAAAATTGCCCAGCATGAACCTGCAGGTATTTCTGATACGACGATATGCATCAGACAATTGTTTGATAATATTATTGGAGATGCTGATATCCCCCTTATAATCGGCTGAAGCTACCCAAAGCCTTAAGACATCTGCACCATATTGATTGATCACCGATTCCGGAGCCACAACATTTCCAACGGACTTGGACATTTTTCTGCCATTTTCATCTACAACAAACCCATGGGTGAGAACTGCTTTATAGGGTGCTTTTCCTGTTCTTCCAACACTTGTCAGCAAAGAAGAGTGAAACCATCCCCGATGCTGGTCACTTCCCTCAAGATACATGTCAGCAGGTCGAAAAAGTCCTTTTCTTTCATCCAGAACTGCTGCATGACTGACCCCTGAATCAAACCAGACATCAAGAATATTATGATCTTTTGTAAATTCAGTTGAACCGCATTTCTCACATTCAGCGCCTTCCGGCATAAGAAATTTTGCATCTTTTTCAAACCATATATCTGAAGAAAACTGTGTGAACAATTCATGTATTTTATCCACGGATTCCCTTGTGACATAGACCTTTTTGCACTCTTTGCAATGGAATACGGAAATGGGAACCCCCCAGGACCGCTGTCTTGAAAGACACCAGTCAGGACGGTTTTCAATCATGGAATAAATTCTTTCACGACCCCAGGACGGAATCCACTGGACATTATTGATTTCATCAAGAGTTTTTTGGCGAAGCCCCATTTTATCCATGGAGATAAACCATTGGGGGGTAGCCCTGTATATCACCGGGCTTTTACACCGCCAGCAATGGGGATATGAGTGGGACAGGTTTTCACTCTTTAACAAAAGATTCAGGCTGTCCAGTTTTTCATTAATGGAAATATTTGCTTTAAAAATAAACTCACCGGAAAAATACTCAACATCTTTTGAAAATACTCCATTGTCTTCAATTGGTGAATAACAGTCCAGCCCATATTTTTCACCCGCTATATGATCATCCGTGCCATGACCCGGCGCTGTATGGACACAGCCGGTACCGGCTTCAAGGGTCACATGGTCTCCTAAAATAATTAATGAATCCCTGTCATATATCGGGTGTTTGCAGTGTTTATTTTCAAGGTCCTTTGCGGCAATTTCTTTAAGAATCGTATAATTTTCAAATCCAAAGGTTTTCATTACTTTGTCAGCCAGATCTTTGGCAACAATTAAAACCCCTTGATTTTCCGTTTTGACTGCCACATAGGCAAAATCAGGGTGAAGACAGACTCCTAAATTGGCTGGAATGGTCCATGGGGTGGTGGTCCAGATCACAATAAATATGTCGTCTGTAACATCCGGCAGAAGATCGGATAAATCATCTTTTACAGGAAATTTTACAAAAATGGAGGGTGAGGTATGATCATGATATTCAATTTCCGCTTCTGCAAGGGCTGTCTGACAACTGCAACACCAGTAAATGGGTTTTTTACCTAAAAACATATCCCCTGCCAGTGCAAATTCTCCACACTCTTTGGCAATCCTGGCTTCATAGGGATAATTCATTGTCAAATAAGGGTTGTCCCATTCCCCCATAACGCCAAAACGTTTGAATTCCTTTCTTTGAATATCAACAAATTTTGCAGCATAGGATCTGCATTCTCTTCTAACCTGAACATCGGTCATCTGTTTTTTCTTTTTACCCAGTTTTTTGTCTACATTATGTTCAATGGGAAGGCCGTGACAATCCCAGCCCGGAATATAGGGAGCATTATATCCAGCCATCTGGCGGGATCTTACAATAATATCCTTTAAAATTTTGTTTATGGCATGCCCCATGTGCAAATGGCCGTTTGCATAGGGAGGGCCGTCATGGAGAATAAAGGTTTTTTTATCTTTAGACTGTTCCCTTAATTTCTGATAGATTTTCTTTTCTTCCCATTCTTTTAACTGCTGGGGCTCACGTTGGGGCAGGTTGGCCTTCATGGCAAATTTTGTTAAAGGCAGGTTCAAAGTTTTTTTATAATCCATTATTCCTCCGGTATTCGGATCCGTTGACATTCAATAGTTGAACTTGTATTTGTAAAATTAAATCGATAAAATGTCAAGAAATAACAAAAAATCAAGGCAATCCCCAAGTAAAAAAAAACTTACTATTATTCTTAAATAATAAAAAATTTATCATCAGTGGAGTCCGTCCCTATGCTCCTCTGATCCATGCGTTTCAGGAATTGATCAGGCAGATTCTATCGGAAAGCGATAAACAAATATCAATTTGGAAAGAAGAACTTTTAAAGGCTTTAGGTCCCAACGGCCAGGTCATAATTGATGTGATACTTGAGGTGGAATTGATTATCGGCAGACAGCCGGAGGTGCCTGGACCTTGGTAACCCGGTATGGCCCGTGCCGGGATTTGTTGTAAAAGATG
>JAOZRF010000465.1 GCA_029940245.1 Desulfobacula sp. | reverse complement strand
TCTGTTACCGGCATAATTCAAATCCACTGGGAAAAATCTCATTGCACTGGTTAAAATGTATTAGATGTTGTGAAAACATCTAATTATCTTATTTTCCATACACTCGCAGAATTCTTTTCAATTGTCGTTGCCTGGGGTCTCTTTATCGTCGTTTGGAATACAAGAAAGATAATTAAAAATGATGCTCTTGTGTTTCTTGGTATTGCTTATTTATTTATTGGTGGTTTGGATTTGTTTCATACTCTCAGCTATAAAGGCATGGGAGTTCTTGGACCTGAACGTGGTACCAACCCTGCAACGCAGCTGTGGATAATTGCCCGGTTCATGGAAAGCATATCTCTTTGCCTGTTTCCTTTCTTTTTTGGAAAGCGCCTGAAACTTTCGTTTGTGATATGGATTTATTCAATAATTACAGGCATAGTGCTTTCATCAATATTTTTCTGGGAGATTTTTCCAGATTGCTATGTAGATGGTGCCGGACTTACATTATTTAAAAAGAATAGTGAATACATAATCTGTATATTCTTAGCTGCCGTATTTTTCTTTTTAACCAAAAAAAAGGATTGGTTGGATCAAAAAGTTTACAAACTTTTGTCTATATCAATTGTTTTGACAATTATGGGTGAATTAACTTTTACTTTTTATGTTAGCGTATACGGATTATCTAATTTAATCGGACATTTTTTTAAGATAATTTCTTTTTTTCTTATATATCTTGCTTTGATCCGATCAGGATTGAAAATGCCATATAACTCACTGTTTCGTGAATTAAAAAACAGTGAACAAGAGATGAAAAGTATATTCAGGGCTGCACCAACGGGCATTGGAGTAGTTTGTGACAGGAATCTTCAGCAGCTTAATGACCGCTTCTGTGAAATGATTGGGTACTCAAAAAATGAATTAATAGGACAAAGTGCAAGAGTCCTTTATCCCAGTGATGAAGAATATGAATATGTCGGCAAAGAAAAATACAAACAAATAAGTGAGAAGGGCACTGGAACCGTTGAAACAAAGATGCTGTGCAAAGATGGACACTTAATTGATGTAATATTAAGTTCCACTCCCATTGATTTGGATGATTTATCAAAAGGCGTTACTTTTACTGTATTGGACATTACGTATCGCAAGACAAAAGAATTGGAATTATTGAAAATCGAAGAAAAATATCGTTCAATGATGGAATCCATGAAAGATGCTGTTTACATTTGTTCTCCTGAGTTTCGCATCAAATATATGAATCCAGCTATGATTGACAGGGTTGGCCGTGATGCATCAGATGAATTTTGCTATAAAGCTATATAAGGTCGGGATGAAAAATGCTCCTGGTGTGTATTTGATCAGATTAAGCAAAAAGAGCATATTGATTATGAAGTAACTGACCCAAAGAACAACCATTATTACTCAGTTACCAATTCGCCCGTATTGAATAGTGATAATTCTGTTTCAAAATTGACAATTTTCCATGACATTACCAAAATCAAGAACATTGAAACTCAGCTTCAGCAAGCCCAAAAAATGGAATCAATCGGTACTCTTGCGGGTGGTATTGCCCATGATTTTAACAATATTCTTCCCCGTTATAGGTCACACTGAGATGCTGTTAGAGGATGTCCCTGAAGATAGTCTATTCCATGATAGTCTGAAAGGAATTTATACCGGCGCCTTAAGAGCAAAGGAACTTGTAAAACAGATCCTTACATTCTCCCGCCAAGATACTAATGAATTAAAACTGATGAAGATGCAGCCGATTATCAAAGAAGCATTGAAACTTATCAGGTCTTCAATTCCTGCAACAATCGAAATCAAACAGAATATACAATCTGACTGTGGTGTGATTAAAGCTGATCCCACACAAATTCACCAGATTGTAATGAACCTTGCAACCAATGCGTATCATGCCATGGAGAATACTGGAGGGGAACTGATAGTCGGCTTGAAAGAAATCAAACTCGGAGTACTTGATCTAATTAATCCGGATATGACACCTGGAGTTTATGCCTGTTTAACTATAGTTGATACAGGCAAAGGAATGGATAAAACTTTAATAGAAAAAATCTTTGATCCGTTTTTTACTACCAAAAAAATAGGGAAAGGTACCGGGATGGGACTTTCAGTTGTTCACGGCATTGTTAGAAGCATGGCTGGTACTATACAAGTTTACAGCAAACCTGGGAAAGGAACTGAATTTTATGTTTATCTGCCCATTGTTAAGAACTTTTCCGAAAAACGAGTGATCCAAAACAAAGGATCAATTCAGGGTGGAACGGAACAAATTCTGCTTGTTGATGATGAAGACGCAATCGTTACAATGGAAAAGCTGATGTTAGAACGCTTAGGGTATCATGTTACTTCACGTACCAGTAGCATTGAAGCCCTTGAATCTTTCCGTGATAATCCTGGTAAATTCAAGTTGGTTTACTGATATGACCATGCCGAATATGCCAGGAAATAAACTTGCTGTTGAATTGACCAAAATACGCCCTGACATTCCAATACTGCTTTGCACAGGATTTAGTGAAACCATATCTGAAGAAAAGGCAACATCTCTTGGCATCAAGGGTTTTTTATTGAAGCCGATTATCATGAAGGATCTTGACCAAAAGATACGTG
>JAOZRF010000073.1 GCA_029940245.1 Desulfobacula sp. | reverse complement strand
GTTTGCATCAAATCCAGGAACATAGGGTTTGATATCAATCAATGGTGTTCCGTTCAGAACATCTATTCCTTCAATGGTTAACCTGTTTCCCTCTCTTTTGATCAGCTGGACAATGGACAATCCAATGGGATTAGGCCGCCTTGGAGCCCGTGTGGAAAAAAGGCCCCGTTTTTGATCATCCATAAACGGTTTTACCATCAAGCTATACCCCGTTGACTGATGAAAATGATAGAGAAGAATAATATGTGAAAATCCTTCCAGATCACTTAACCCCTGTTCATAATCTTTGTCTATGATAATGGTACCCTGAATTTGCGCAGCGCCTGAAGGCTGTATGGGCATACCTTTTAGATCATTAAAAGGGGTTTCAATTGTACCTATTGGACTCATATTGATGCTCATTTTTTATTCTCCTTTAAAGACTGTTGTTCTATTCATAGTATCATTTTTGTGTTGTTTTTTTCAACTTCTTTCAATGTTGCATATCCTGACAAAACCCTTGTGATGGTTGTTATAAGGCATAAAAAGGCAAAAAGATATGCAAAAACGGGAAAATGATCCGAAAATATGCAGATGATTACAAAAAAAAGAATGGTTTCGGTTCCCTCTGTAAGTCCGCCGATATAATACAGGGCCTTATGGGGATAGGCCGGGCTTTTCAAACCATGTTTCCGGGCCATAACGGCAAAGGAAAGAAAACTGGTTCCTGTTCCCACAAAACCAAACAGCAAAAAAGCTGCGGCAAGGGCATTGTTTTGCGGATCAGAAAGCGCAAATCCAGCCACAACTGCGGAATAAAAAATAAAATCCAGGCAGATATCCAGGAACCCGCCGGCATCTGTTGTCTCTGTCAGTCTTGCAAGTGCCCCGTCCAGACCATCCATGATCCGGTTCACAAGGATAAAAAATAATGCCATTATATACCAGTTCATACAGAGGGCAAGAAAAGCAAGCAGGCCCATGCCAAAACCTGATATTGTTACCTGGTCGGGTTTGACATCCTTTGTTTTAAGAATTTGGGCACAGGCTTTTAAAGGTGAATTCATTAATTTTATCGCCCAGGGGTCAAGCATGGGGTTATCCTTTTTCTTTATTCAGATTTAATATCACCCCGTTCTCGGGACAATCGTTTGGGTCATGGGTCACCAAGAGTGCCGGAATATTCATTTTTTTGATCTGAGAAAAAACAAAATGCCTGATTTTTGATTTAAGGGTTTGATCCAGCTTTGAAAAGGGTTCATCCAGAAGCAGGGCAGAGGGTTTGGCCAAAAGGCTTCTCAACAGGCTGATCCTTGCTTTCTGTCCTCCGGAAAGGCTTGAAGGATCTCTTTGTTCAAACCCTTTAAGCCCGGCTGTTTTAAGGGCGTTATCAATTATTATGTTTTTTTGAATCCTGGATGTTTTTTCTTTAATGGCAAAGGCAAGGTTGCCGGCTATATCCATGTGAGGAAAAAGAAGGTCATCCTGGAAAAGAATGCCGATATTCCTTTTTTCCATTGGCAGACTTATCATATCCTGACCATATAAACGGATGGACCCCTTGAGGGTAAACACATTGTCCAGGCTTCCTGACACGGCAGACAACAGTGTGGATTTTCCACACCCGCTTGGCCCCATAATGGTGGCAATTTCACCGGGCTTAATCACAAGATTCACTGGATCAAAAATGGTTGATCCCTGCTTTAATATACTTAAATTTTCCAGTTCAAGGGACATTATCTTTTTCTTATACCTGCATTCCTTTTCTATTGTAATACAAAATTTTCGGCAGGATAATGGCCATGGCATACATGGCCATGGGCAAACACTGCTGAATAAGGGCATAAACAGCCATAATCCTTCGATCTGATCCAGAGGCAATGTTAACAACCTCCGTTGTAATGGTTGAAAATCTTCCTGCTCCCACCAGCATTGTGGGAATATATTGTGCCACACTCACGGAAAACCCAATGGCAAACGAAAAAAGGATTGGTTTTAACAGCATGGGCAATTTTATTCTGAACAAAACCCTTGTATAAGATCTTCCCAAAAGTATTGCCTGGTCCGTCACCCGTCCATCAAAAGCAAGATATGTGGCACTTAAGGCAATAAACATATAGGGAAGAACAAACAGCAGGTGGGACAACATCAGCGTAATCCAGTAACCATCCATCTTCATTATGACCAAAAGAAGCTGAATACCTGCCATAAAAGTAATCTGGGGAACCAATAAAGGCAGGTATAAAAAATATTGAAGATATCGCGTATGGTTTTTAGTTTTATTTTTTCTTGAATTCACATCATGCTCCAGGCAGCCAATGGTAAGCAAAAGTCCTAATAAAGCTGCTGCCACTCCTGTGAAAACAGTTGTCATCACAGGATCAAAAGAGGCAACCATACCCTTTGCCCAGAAGTTGAGTGTCCATGTTGCCGGAAGAAAATCAGGGAACCGCCACTGCCATGTCAATGACCAGATCACAAGAATAACCGAGGAAATAAAGGTAAAATGAATAATACACATCCCCATAAAAAAAATAACCGGTTTAAACCATGCCAGAAAAGAGCTTCGTTTTCCGTTTATAATAAAAGGCCTTAAAAAAAAACCAGCAGATCCTTCGATCAGATAAACACATAAAATACTTAACAGAACAATAAAAAAAAGAAATAGCGCCCCTGCAGCGGCCAGAAGCTTAAATCCCACATCCGGGTCATTAAACCATTTCAAAATCAGGACGGCAAGAGAAGGTGGAGCACTTGGGCCCAAGAGAATGGCAATATCTACAACACAAAGAGAATAGGCAATAACCGCAAAAATGGATAGCCGCAAATGGGGATATAATCTTGGAATTAAAATCTTCAGCCAGATCTGTTCTTTTGTATATCCAAGCGCCCTTCCCACCAGAAGTGTTTCTTTAATATCAAGCTGGCCCAGGGCACCCATGGTTACCATAATCAGGAAAGGAAACTCTTTGATCATCAATGCAATGGTAAGGCTGATGCCGGCAGGGTCATTGAGAATCATCCAGTCCGGCGGCGTGGTAAAGCCTGTTAAAGAAGGAGAAACCATTCTGATCAACCATCCTGATGGGGCGATTAAAAAGCCAAATCCCACGGCAAATGCAGCATGGGGGATGGAAAGAACGGGAGAAAGAATTTTTTCAAAAAATTTCCACAATGTATTTCCATAGGAAACGCTGATAAAAAAGAAGGCAAAACTGACAACCCCAAAAGAAGCTGTTATTCCGGAAAAAATCGTTACAAAAAAAGAGGCTTGAATCCCTGGATAAGAAAAAAAATCACGCCACACAGACAATGAAACCTTAGTGTGTCCGATAACGGGCAGAAAATTTAAGGATGGCAAAATTGTTCCGACAAGGCCCGCCAGAATGGTGACACAAAACAATCCCATCACAAAGACAGGAAAAATAAAGCTCTTTTCCTGTCCAGGTATTTGCATTCTTTTCCTTTTTTATCTGCTGTATTTCTTAAGCCACTCTTTTTCCAGGAACTGAACCCATGAAACATGGGGTTCTGGTAACCCCTGGCCCAGCTCTTCCGGGGTCAGGGTGGCAATCCCTTTTGGAACAGCTTTAAATAAAGCCTTGTCCGGACCGGCAAGTTTTTTGATATCAAGAACGCTGGGATCTCCCCAAATTCTTGGATCGGCTTTTCTGGCCTGGGCCATGGGACTTAAAAGGAAATTGGCAAACACCATTGCACCTGACTTAGCGGACGAGTTAAAGGGGATGCTCAGAAAATGAGCGTTGCTAATGGTGCCCATAGTATGAATATAGGTTCGGATGGTATTGGGAAGCTCACCATTTTCAATGGCATTACTGACAGAATTTGGATTAAAACTAAAAGAAATAAAAATTTCATTATCATTTAACAAGCTTAACATCTGGGAACCACTTGTGGGAAAAACCTTGCCTTTTCTCCACAAAAAAGGATGCAATTCATTCAGAAAATCCCATAATGGTCGGGTGTTTTTTTCAAAATCAGCCTGAATCACAGGTTTATTCAATATTTCAGGGTCCTGGATCAGCTCAAGAAGCACTTGTTTAATAAAGGTTGTGCCATGAAAGCTCGGTATGGCAGGGTAGGTAAATTTTCCTGGATTTTGTCTGGCAAAGGCCAAAAGCTCTGGCATGCTTGTGGGATGTTTGGAAACTTGCTTTGTATCATATGAAAACACAAGCTGGGCCATTCCCCAGGGAGATTCCATATTATCAACGGGTATTGTAAAATCATAAAGCATTGTTTTTTTAAGAGTGCTCACCAGTTTATAATGGGGCAGGTTTTGAGAAAAAGGTCCATATAAAAGCATGTTTTCCTTCATTGCCTTAAAATTTTCACCATTGATCCACAAAAGATCCACGCTGCCATTTGTCTGTTTATCTGCTGCTTTTTCAACGAGGATGCGGGAAACCACATCCCCAATATCCGTGGCTTTGACATGGATGACCCTAACCTTGTATGTTTCCTGAACAACCTGACAGGCCCATTGAATATACTCATTAATGGGTTGAGATCCGCCCCAGGCATTGAAATAGATTGTCTGCCCCTTTGCCTCTTGTTCAATTTCAGACCAGTCTTTTGCAAATGCCTGGGAAAAAACGGTTAAAACCACTACACCCAATAAAATTAAAAAAAAGTGTTTCATGATATTTCCTGTTTCTCTTTAGATTAAAGCTGCCCTGTCTTTTCTCTGGTAATTTATACCATCTTTATTTGGAATCCTTTCTTTGTCAAGAATAAAAAAAGTTGGAAAAATGATACCCTGCCATGTTTCTGTCATGTTTTTCTTTTCCTATCAATAAAAAATCTGTTATGATTTTTTTCATCACAGGATTCAATATTATAAAAGCCATGGAAAATATAGTTGTTTAATTTTAAATGTGTTATGATCTTTTGGAAAAAAATTATGACGTACCCAACTTTGAATCAATAATTGATAAAAAGGAATTCTTCACATGCACTGGTCTGATGCCGTTAACTCAAGTTTACCCTGTATTGTGAAAATTGAAACCCCCACGGGTCATGGTACGGGGTTTTTGTGTTTTCACAATAAAGCTACATCCATGTATGCCATTGCCACGGCAGGACATGTGATTCAACATGCCGACAAATGGATGGAGCCCATACGGATTTATACTCCTGACGGATCAAAATCCCTGCTCCTGAAACCAAATGCGCGCCATATCACCATGGGAGAACTATCAGACTCTGCAATTATTCTTTTTTCAAAAACCCGGGACCTGTTTGCACAAACTCTTCCCCTGCCTTTGCTGGACCAGGAATATGTCCTCAGGGTCGGTACTCAGGTCGGATGGATCGGATTTACAACACTGGAGCCGGATATCCCTTGTTTTTTCTCCGGCATGATATCCGCCCGCCAGGACCATAAAAACGCTTACCTGATTGATGGTGTTGCCATCAATGGTGTCAGTGGAGGACCCGTCCTGCATATAGACGAAGAAGAAACCGTCAAGGTTGTGGGAACAGTTTCTGCCTACAGAATGAACAGGACCAGTGGAGAGACCCTTCCAGGCCTTCTCATTGCCCAGGACCTTTCCCTTTTCCATGATGTGATCACCCATATCCAGTCTGTGGAGACTGGCAATGGGAAAAAAGTGCAATAATACAAGCCTGACCCCACTCAAAGATGACCCCACTCAAAGATTCGGGTTAATAATCGAGAGAAGAGACCTCAAGGGCGTTAGTTTGAATAAAATTTCTTCTGGGTTCCACTTCCTCACCCATCAAAAGGGTGAAAATTTCATCGGCTTTTTCCGCATCTTCTATCTCCACCTGAAGCATATTTCTTTTTTCAGGATTCATGGTGGTTTCCCAGAGTTCGTCTGCATTCATTTCCCCCAGACCTTTGTAGCGCTGGGTAGAGATCCCTTTTTTAGCTTCTGACATAATAAACTCAAACAGGCTGTCCGTATCATCAAAGGTATACTCTTTTTTGACCTGGGCATCTGATTGTCTGGAAGATATGGAAAAAGGCGGTCTATCAAATTGTCTGATTTTTTCATACCCCTTTAACATTCTTTGATAATCGTTCGTAGCAAGAATTTCTCTGCCAACCCTCAAAAGAATATGTTTTTCTTCTTTATCATATATATCCATTTCAAAGATGTTTCTTTCCAGATCATGATCTATTTTACCACAGACATATCCTTGCTTCTTGATCTCTTGGGAAAGTAAAACAAAATTCTGCTCTTCTTCAAGAAAAAATTTATCTTTCACCCCGTTTTTAATCAACTCAAATAAAAGATTTGTATCAAAATCTCTCTTCTTCAATTGATTAACGGCATCATAATAATTCGTTAATTTGTCCAGAAAAGAATAAAATTCTTCTTCTAAAAGCGGTTCTGTGTTTCCATTTAAAAAAATATTCTTTTGCCCCGTAATTCTGGTTACCAGATAATTGGAATATTCTTCTTCATTTTTCAGGTATGCGCCACTTTTCCTTGAACCCACCCGGAAAAGGGGCGGCTGGGCAATATATAGATATCCTTTTGAAATCAAATCCGGCATCTGTCTGAAAAAAAAGGTTAATAACAGGGTTCTGATATGAGATCCATCAACATCTGCATCTGTCATGATCACAATTTTATGATACCTTATTTTTTCAATATCATATTCTTCGCGGCCGGCACCTGTTCCTAACACCGTGATAATATTTTTAATTTCATCGCTTCGTAAAATTTTATCAAATCTGGCCTTTTCAACATTTAAAATTTTCCCTTTAAGGGGAAGTATGGCCTGGAAACGTCTGTCTCTTCCCTGTTTTGCACTGCCACCGGCAGAATCGCCCTCCACAAGAAATAATTCCCTTTCAGCAGGATCTGCATACTGGCATTCGGCAAGTTTCCCCGGTAATGTTGAGTCCATCAGGGTTCCTTTTTTTCTGGCAAGTTCCCTGGCTCTTTTGGCAGCATCTCTTGCCCTTGCCGCATCAACACTCTTGGCAATGATTTTCCTTGCGACAATTGGATTTTCTTCAAGATATTGACCCAGTTTTTCATTGAGAAGTGATTCAACAATCCCTTTAATTTCACTATTTCCAAGTTTAGTTTTTGTCTGTCCTTCAAACTGTGGTTCCATAAGTTTTACGGAAATAATAACTGAAAGACCTTCTCTCATGTCATCACCACTGATTTTGATATTCTGCATGTTTTTGGGAAGATTATTTGATCCAGACGTAATATATGAATTGACTGTACGGGTTAATGCACCTTTAAAGCCTGACACATGCGCCCCACCCTCAAGGGTCCGTATATTATTTGCAAATGAATAAAGTTTTTCTTTAAATGTATCATTATATTGAATAGCAACTTCAATCTGCACATCCTTTTTCTCCCCTTCAATATGAATGGGTTCATGCAAAGGTGTGCAAGATCGGTTCAAAAACTCTACAAAAGAAACAATGCCGCCTTTATAATAAAAATTTTCTTTTTCAGCAGACCTTTCATCTTCAATAATGATTCTTAAGCCTCTATTTAAAAATGTAAGTTCTCTCATTCTCCTGATAAGAGTTTCTAAAACAAATTCATTTTCGTTCATGATTTCAAAATCAGGGCTGAATGTAATTTTTGTTCCTTTTTTATCAGTATCCCCTTTAATAACAAGATCGGTCAGTTTATGTCCTTTGGAATAAGACTGATAATAAATTTTTCCATTTTTATAAACTTCCATTTCAAGAAGCTCGGAAAGGGCATTTACAACGGAAATTCCCACTCCGTGTAATCCGCCGGATACTTTATACGAATCTTTATCAAACTTACCCCCGGCATGGAGTTTGGTCATGACCACTTCGCAGGCAGGGATGTGCTCTGTTTCATGTATTTCAACAGGTATCCCCCGACCATTATCTTCCACACTCACGCGATTATCCGGATGGATGGTCACAAGGATAGTATCACAATATCCTGCCATGGCCTCATCAATACTATTATCCACTACTTCATATACCAGGTGGTGAAGTCCCTGAAGATCAACGTTTCCAATATACATGGATGGTCTTTTGCGAACCGCTTCTAAACCTTCAAGTACCTTTATGCTACCAGAATTATACTCTTTATCTACTTTATTTTCATTCACGCGTTACCTCTATATTATGATATATGCATCGCCATTATTACACAAACAAGTTTATCATCATCAAACCCTTTTATAATACATGGGCTTTTACTGTCTTTAATATTTATAATAACAATAGGATCTTGAAAAAGACTCAGGGCATCTATAAAATATCTCGGGTTGAAGCCACTTTTAATCTCTTCTCCCATATATGAAATCATCATTCTTTCTTTTGACTCTCCTATTTCAGGGTTGGTAATGGTAACGACCAGCTCATTTTCCTTAAAATTTAAAATCACACTTTTGTAATCATCAGAGGTTAAAATAGATACCCTTTTCATCAGGGTTGAAAACATCATTTTGTCAATTTCAATGGGAATCATTTCTTCAGTATTTATGATTGGTTTATAGTCTGGATACTCTCCTTCAAGAAGTTTTATCATTATGGATTCATTTTTATTTTGAAAAATAAAATAATTTTCTTTAATTCCCACATTAATGCCATCACTACTTCCATCAATGAATTTACTTAATTCAGACAACCCTTTTTTAGGGATAATCACACTTTCCTCTGGAAGCACAAGTTCTCCTTTGAATTGGGCATCACAACAATGAAGCCGCCTTGAATCCGTTGATACGATTCTTATGGTTTCTTTATTTTCCATTGATATTTTTTCAATCAGAGATCCTAAAACATATATTCTTTTTTCTTCACCTGAATAATTAATAATTGAGGCTACATCAACCATCCTTTTCAAATCTTTTGAATTAATTTCAATAAAATTTATATTTTCTATGACCGGTGTTTCAGGAAAATTTTCATAATCTGAAGATACAATATGATAAATGCTGTCTCCTTCTCCAATTTCCACCCACCTGTTTTCTATTTCATTGATAAAAATTTTATTATCAGGATATTCTCTGATAATTTCAAAAAACTTTTTTGAATTAATTGATAAAATTCCCTCTGTTTCTACCTGTGCGGTATATGTTCCCAGAAAAACAGTTTCCAGATCATTGGCAGTAATAGTAATCTGTGATCCCATTGCTTTGATAAGAATATCAGATGTAATCGTCAGATTTGTTTTTCTTCCGGTTAAGCCCTGTATTTTTGAAAGAACATCCAAAATTTCTTTTTTATTAAACGAAAATTTCATTTAAGTTCCTTTTAAAAAAATTATATAGTCATTAATATTTATATTAAATCACTTGTTTTATCAATTAATAAATATTGATGTTTTTATTAATTAAAAAATTAAAAAATTAATAAAAATAATAAAGAGTGTTTAAATGTTTATAACTTTTTAATTTATTAAAATTACTAAATATTTTTTAATAAATGCGATTTAATAATTGGTTTATTAGTGAATTAAAAAGCATCAGTTTTATATCATTATTTTATAGTGTTCAAAAAGCCCTGTTTTTAAACATTTTATTAAAATGATCCAACCCAATTTTTAATATCCTGTAATTCTTTTGTTTTCCAGTCATCTGCTGTTCTTTTTTCAATATATTTTAAAAAAAGAGTGTCAATAACGTTAAAAATATTAAAACAATAAAATGTTTTTTCCAATACAAGGCCTTCTATTTCATCTTTTTTGTTTGACAAATTTGTTTTTGGCGTTTTAAGACCTGTAATATTAAAACTCTCTCCTTTTATGGTAAACCGATATTCATCTTTATTTATCTTACATATCAGGTTAATCTGGGTCACATAAGCACCTTTCTTTAAAGCAGTGGTTCCTTCTTCAAGACCGGCTTGATCCCCTTTTATGGTAATTTTTTCCTTTGATTTATCCCCTAATTTATTTTCAA
>JAOZRF010000072.1:7427-9908 GCA_029940245.1 Desulfobacula sp. | reverse complement strand
ATATTCAATTTCACATGTCCCTGGCGGAATTATCCCGTCAAAATTTATCCATTGGAATTTTAAAACATCTATTTGATTTTTTATATCTTCGGTTTGGCCAGGAACTGATTTTCTCCCGCCCTTCAGAAGATTCAGCCAGCGCCCACACCGCCATATTTGATGCGGTTAAATCCAGGGATATTGAGACAGCAACCATGGTTCTCAGAGAACATATAGAAGATATACCTAAAAATGCTTTGTATGGAATAGAAGAAAGACTTCTAGAGGTTGAAACAATAATTTTTTAACCCTTTCTTTAAATTCAATTTTTCCGTAAAAAAGTGCAGGCTGACCAAGACCATAAAGCATCAATATCAACTTGTCTTTTTTGTTGCGTAAACGAGAAAACTATTAAACGTCTCCATGGGAATACTTCTTTTAAAAAAAAAAATATAATCGGGAATTAATATAATTAAAAACTTGTTGACAAAGTGAATTACATTTTGTATTCGTTTTAAAGAACTTTTCACTAACTTTACAAAAGGGGGACGTATGAAGATCAAAACAATCGGAATGTTATTGCTTGGGCTGCTCCTATTGGCTAGCTCTATTGCGTTTTCCAGCGAATCCGCTGGGAAAGGTGAATTAAAGATCGCCATGTGGGAAGATGTAAGCACCTTTGATCCGGGGTGGATGACTAGTGCAGAAAGGGAATTGGTCATCATGTCATGTTTGTATAACGGCCTTGTTAAATACAAAGAAGGCACCTGGGACATCGTACCGGACCTGGCTGAGTCATGGGAAATTTCTCCGGATGGTAAAATAATTACCTTTAAACTTAGAAAAGGAGTTCAATTTCATAAGGGATTTGGAGAAATGACCGCAGAAGATGTCAAATATTCCTATGAAAGAATCATTGATCCGGCTGTAAAGTCGCCTGAAAAAGGCCAGTGGGAATTGCTTGATCATGTGGATGTCGTTGATAAATATACGGCAAAACTTTTTTTCAAATCCAAAAAAGTCACTTTGTTTACTTCAGTTCTTCCCATGAATACCGGCTTTATTGTTTCCAAAAAAGCGGCTGAAAGCATGGGACATGAAAAATTCGGTAAGAATCCTGTGGGAACAGGTCCCTATGAACTGGCATCCTGGGAACCCAAACAGCATGTTAAATTGGAAGCATTCAACAAATACTGGGGTCAGACACCCAAAATAAACAAAATAACCTTTCTTCCCATTGTTGAGGATTCAACCTGTGAGACGGCCCTCAAAACAGGAGAAATCCAGGTTGGCCGCTCATCCATGATCACCTTTGGCAGCTTTAAAAAAGATTCAAAGTTTAAGGTTTACTCCAAACCTGCTTTAAAAACCTATTGGCTTGGCATGACAGTGAATAAGCCTCCCTTTGATAAACTTGAGCTTCGCCAGGCATTTCGCTATGCCGTGAATGTGGACTCCATTGTAGAAGCTGCTTTTTATGGAACGGCAAAAAGAGCCAACACCTTATTGCCGCCCGGTCTTCCCGATTATTGGGCCGAAGCACCTGTATACAAACAAGATATTGCAAAGGCAAAAAGCCTGATGAAAAAGGCGGGAAAACCCGATGGCTTTACCGTTAAATTATTTGTTCCGGCCAATGATGCAGAGCGGATAATGGCTGAAGTGATCAAAGCAGATGCTGCCAAAGCAGGCATTGAAGTGATTATTGAGGTTAAGGAAATCGGTGCCTTTAATGAAGCGGCTAACAAAGGGCAAACAGATGCCTATATTCAGTTTTACACCTCCACCATTGATCCCAATTATATTATGCAATGGTTTGCCGGTGAAAGCTGGAATCCCAGTCAGTGGCGAAATGCTGAATTTACAGCGTTAATCAAGGCGGGTGCCAGTGAATCAGACCCTCAAAAACGGAACCAAATTTATGTGGATGCGCAAAAAATAGCGGATAAAGATGCCTGGGCCATATGGCTTACCCATGGTACAAAATTCTGGATTGCCCAGAACACTGTGAATATGGGTTCAATCTATCCCAATGGCCGTTTGGCACCATGGGAGATGAGTTTTAAATAAAAATGAGCAAGCAGTTGGTCAAAACGGAGCCTCCTGTTTTGACCATCTGATATTCTAACAATAACCCGGGTTATCGCTATTGATTAAAGTTTATAAAAATGATGAATCCCATACCATATTAATGGATACGGGCATTTCAGGAAAGTGTCTGGTGCACAATATAAATTTACTTGCTAAAAGTAAGGCGTTTAACGAAAAAACCGTGACAGCAGACATAAAAGATGTTGAGTCTGTGGTGATCAGCCATGGCCATTCAGATCATTTTAACGGTTTGAAAACATTTTTAAATATCTATCCCAAAAAAATACCAGTTCATGTGCATCCGTCTGCTTTTGTAAAAAGACGATTCAAGCACGATAATGGCGCCTGTGAACCTATGATTTTATTTGATGAATCTTCAATCCAGAAGCTAGGCGCAATTATAAAAAAAAA
>JAOZRF010000072.1:0-7327 GCA_029940245.1 Desulfobacula sp. | reverse complement strand
AAAAAAAAATCTCCAGATTATGTCATCCCCATGCATTGCACAGGAATGCGGGCAATTAACCTTTTTTCCTCTCAAATGCCGAATCAATTCATTCTTAACAGTGTCGGCACAACTTATTTGTTTAACTGCAATTGTGCCAAAACCAAAAAATCAGGGGCAACCAAACAATGCTGAAATACATTATCAAACGAGTGCTATGGGTGATCCCGACATTGCTCGGTGTATTAATCATTCTTTTCAGTTTAACCTATTTAATGCCCGGTGATCCCGCATCTGCAATGCTGGGCCCCAGGGCAACGCCTGAGCTGGTGGAAGAATTGAATAACAGGCTCCATTTAAATGAAAATATGCCGACAAGATTGGGGTATTATTTATTGGGCGTTGTTAAGGGCGATCTTGGGACATCTGTCTGGTCCGGCCATTCGGTCAGTTCGCTGATATCATCCTCTCTGCCCCACACAGCTCTGCTTGCGGTCAGCAGCTTAGGCGTTGCCGCTGTCATTGGTGTTTTCCTGGGAGCTTTTAGCGCCATCCGGCAGAACAGCCCGATTTCAAGGTTTGTTACCATTGTCTCTCTTTTGGGGGTGGCTGTTCCGGATTTTGTTGCAGCCCTTTTGCTCGTGCTATTATTCTGTGTCAAATTTCCCATTCTTCCGTCCATCGGAGCAGGGACCGATGGCGGAATATTAGGGATTGCCACCCATCTTATCTTGCCAGCAACCGCTTTGGGCATCGGCTGGGTGGGATACCTGTCCCGATTAACCCGGGAATCAATGGTGGATGTTCTGGATTCAGACTATATCAGAACAGCAAAGGCCTTTGCCCTTCCCCAACGCTCCATTGCCTACGTATATGCCTTAAAAAATGCCATTATCCCCACCATCACCGTAATCGGGCTTGGAGTGGGTAAATTATTGGGAGGGGCTGTGTTTGTGGAAATCATATTTAACCGGCCAGGACTTGGGAAAATGATCGTGGATGCGGTTTATGCCAGGGATTTCCCTGTTGTTCAGGGTGGAATTCTGGTGGCAACGATTTTATTTGTACTGGCAAACCTTCTGGCCGATATTTCCTATGGGTTTGTCAATCCCCAAATCCAATACGATTAACCAGAATATTAACAAAGATAATACGAACAATAACCATTATCAGAGGCCTGGAACTATGAACACGACATCATCCAAGAGAATATCCGACCAGATGAACAGGCAAATGAGTCTGACCCCTAGATGGACAGAAACGCTGATCATGGCGTTTCAATCCGTCGCAAAGGTGAAAGGCGGGCTGATTGGGGCAATTTTTATTTCCGTCATGCTGTTATCTGCCATTTGTGCCCAGTGGATCTCTCCCTACGACCCCAATGCCCAGAATATTATTCAACGATTTACAGGACCAGGGACAGCTCATCTGTTGGGGACTGATTATCTGGGAAGAGATATTCTTTCCCGTATCATTTACGGGTGCCGCATCGCCGTTCTTGTCGCCTTCGGCGCAGTAAGCCTTTCTTCCATCATAGGCGTTTTCCTGGGCGTGATGGCAGGATATAATGAAGGGAAAAAATTTGACTATTTTATTATCTGGCTTTTTGATATTGTCCGTTCTTTTCCCCAGATTATTCTTGCCCTTGCCATTGTGGCGGTCATGGGACCTTCGCTTGTGAATGTGGTTGTGGCCCTGGCATTTACCGCCTTTCCCTTTTACGGACGAATTGCCCGGGCCCAGACCCTTTCCGTTAAGGAAGCCGATTATGTCAAGGCAGCAGAAGCCATGGGGCAAAAGCCGTTAACCATTATTTTAAGGCATATTACCCCCAATATCATGGCCCCGGTAATTGTCTGCCTTGGCATGGATATGGCCACCATGATCATTTGGGAGTCCGGGCTATCTTTTCTGGGGCTGGGCGTCAGGCCCCCCACGGCTTCCTGGGGTATTATGCTGCGAAACGGATATAAATATATCCAGGTATCCCCCTGGATGATCCTTTGGCCTGCTGTGGCCATTGCCTTGTCAATGATTGCCTTTTCTCTTTTTAGCGAAGGATTGAGAGTGGCCCTGGATCCAAAGGAGCGTGAAAGATGAACAAAGAAAACCCCTTGCTCGAAGTCAGTAATTTAACCCTGGATTATCGCCTGGGGAAAAAGAGAATGAGGGCCCTGGACAGGGTCAGCTTTCAGCTTGAGAAGGGAGAAATCCTGGGTGTTGCCGGTGAAAGCGGCTGTGGAAAATCCACACTTGGGCTCTCCATAATCAAGCTTCTGCCAAAAATTGCTGAAATCAAGCGAGGTGAAATCCTTTTTGAGGGGAGAGACCTGTTAAACACTTCAGAAAATGATATGAATCGAAAAATAAGGGGTCAAAAAATCAGCATGATTTTCCAGAATCCCCAGAACGCTCTGAATCCCGTGTTTACCATTGGAAAACAGATGACCGATATTCTCAGGGCCCAGAGTAAATATAAAAATAAAAAAATGAGATCTTCCCGGTTTTTCCGGGATCAGGCAATAGGACGACTCAAAAGTACCGGGATTGCAGATCCTTCGGCCCGTCTGTCCAATTACCCCTATGAATTTTCAGGGGGGATGAAACAGCGGGTCATGATCGGAATGGCATTGTCTTCCGGAACCTCTCTTCTCCTGGCAGATGAGGCAACAACGGCCCTGGATGTCACCATCGAAGCCCAGATAAATCGGCTGATCTCAGACCTTGCTGCCCAATATGGAACCTCGGTTCTCTATGTCAGTCACAATCTGGGCGTACTGGCCGAGCTGGCCGATCGCATCATGATCATGTATGCCGGGCGAATCTTTGAAATGGGCACCACCACGGATGTATTTGATTCTCCTTCCCATCCCTATTCAGCAGCCCTGCTGGAATCCCTGCCCAGCCGCCAGGCCAGGGGGAAACGGCTGCTATCTATTCCCGGAATTGTCCCACCCCTGGATAACTTGCCCCAGGGGTGTTCTTTTCATCCCCGGTGTAAGTTTGCAGAAGATATCTGTAAACGAGAAGTTCCTCCATTGGAACAGGTCACGGACGGCCACTTTTCAGCATGCTTTTTAGACAATAAACGGGGGAGGAAACGATTAAAATGGATTTAATTGAAATAAATCACCTGAAAACTTATTTTTATCAAAACAAAGGATTTTTATCCAAATTATTTGGCGAAGGTTTGAAAACCATCCATGCCGTGGATGATGTCAGTCTGACCATTAAAAAGGGGAGAACCTTTGGTTTGGTCGGAGAAAGCGGGTGTGGAAAATCCACTTTGGGACAGAGTATTTTCAGGCTGGTAAAAGCCCAATCCGGTGAGATCCTGTTTCAGGGCCAGGATGTTTTACAGATGGATCCCAAGACCCTTATGGCCTTTCGTCAACAAGCCCAATTAATTTTTCAGGATCAATACGGGTGCATGAACCCCCGGATGACAGTGGGCCAGATCATTGCCGAACCCCTGATGATGAGGGAAAAGGGGAAGATAGATAACCAGAGCCTTTTTGATGAGGTGATCCGCCTGTTACAGGCAGTAAATTTAGATCCTGAGTCTGCGACAAAATTTCCCAATGAATTTTCCGGTGGCCAGGCCAGACGCATCGGCGTGGCCAGGGCCATTGCCCTGACCCCGGTATTTATCATGGCGGACGAACCCACCTCCGGCCTTGATATTTCAACTGCTGCCACCATCTTGAATCTCATGCAGGACCTTCAGGACAAACTGAATATTACCTATTTATGGGTCTCCCATAATTTAAACCAGGTAAAATACATGTCCGATGACATGGCAGTCATGTATCTTGGAAAAATTGTGGAAATGGGACAAACCAAAGACATATTTCGTGAGATGGCCCATCCCTATACCAAGGCATTGATTTCAGCCGTTCCCCAGGTGTCGATAAACCAGCAAAAAGAGACCATTTTCCTTGAAGGTGAAATCCCAAGTCCTATTCACCCGCCCTCGGGATGCAGATTCAGGACCCGGTGTCCCCAGGTAATGAAACGATGTAAAACTCATGAACCTGCCTTGATCGACCTGGGGAGCGGGCATTTGTGTGCCTGCCATCTTCACACTGTCAATCAGGAAACAAATAATTAGAATATTAAAATACTATCAGGAGCTTTTAATATGCAAATTCCTTGGTTTTCAAACACGAGAGAAGGGCTCGTACACCTAGGCAGGCCTTTTGTAAAAATGCATGGGCTGCGCAATGATTTTGTCATTGTGGATGGCAGGCAAGACCCCTTTCACCTATCAATAAACGAGATTATCCAGATATGCGACCGCCACCAAGGCGTTGGAGCGGATGAATTGTTGATTGTGGAACCGCCCAGAACCCCTGAAACCTATGCCTTTATCCGAATTATTAACCCGGACGGACGTGAAGTGGAAGCCTGCGGAAATGCTACCCGGTGTATCGGATGGCTGCTGCTCAAGGAATCCGATCAGGAAGAACTGCGTATCCAGACCTTGGGCGGTGTGTTGACCTGTTCCCTTGCCGGTGAAAAACAGGTGAGCGTTGAGATGGGAAAAATCATGACAGACTGGCAGGACATCCCTCTATCAGAAAAAATGGACACCCTGCATCTTAATATCGAAGCAGGTCCTTTAAAGGACCCTGTGGGAATGAATATCGGCAATCCACATGCGGTTTTTTTTGTGGAGGATGTGGATGCCATTGATTTGCCAAAATACGGAAAAGCCCTCCAGACCCATCCGATATTCCCGGAAGAAGCCAATATTGGGGTGGCCCAACTTTTAAATTCTAAGACCCTTAAGCTTTCAGTATGGGAGCGCCCCGGCGTCTTGACAACCGCCTGTGGCACAGGGGCTTGTGTGGCAGTTGCGGCAGCCCATAGAAGGGGACTGACCCGAGAAAAGACAATGACAGTGATCATGCCGGCTGGATCCGTTACCATTGAACTAAAAGATCAAAATATAGCTGTCATGACAGGACCGGTGGAATTTTGTTATGTGGGGTACCTTTTATAATTGATGGACCAAAATAAATATACAAATTTTGCACAATTAAAACAAAAGAATAAATACAGGAGTGACGATAGATGAATGCAAAGGAAAGAATGGAAGCCGCGATTAATATGAAGCCTGTGGACAAGGTGCCCAATGCGCCGTTTGCCGAAGCACCGGTATGTCATTATTTTGGGTCTACTTTTAAGGATTCCCTTCTTGAAGGCCCGGAAATGCTTGCCGCCCATATGAAAAGTCTGGAAGAATTTAAATTTGACTGGGTGATGCTGGGAATGGGTCTTATTGGCGGCATTATTCCTGAAGCCCTGGATTGTCAGGTGAAATATCCGGAAGATGTGTTTCCCATCATTGAAAAAACCAGTGTTTTTTCTATGGCAGATGTCGCGCATATTGCCAAAAACAATATGTTTACCCAACGCATGGAAAATTTCCTTGACGGGGTCAGACTCCTTAAACAAGAGTTAAAAGGCGAAGTGCCCATTGCCTGTGAATATATTTCTCCTTTCACCATTGCCACTCGATTGAGAGGCACCAATGAAATCATGAATGACATCTATGAAAGTCCAGAACTGGTGCATGGTCTTCAGGAAGCCATTGTCCCTTTGGATATTGCCGTGGGCAAGGCCTTGATTGAAGCCGGGGTGGACTACATTTTCTATGGAGCTGACATGGAATGCCCTGTGCTGTTGTCTCCTAAACATTATAAAGCATTTGTCCATGAACCCACAAGCCTTGTGTGCAATGAATTGTCCCGCCTCGGGTCAAAGGTGCTTCCCCATATGTGCGGAGATATCGTAAAAACCGGGATTGTGGATTACCTTTTGGAAATGGATATTCACGGCATCATGCCGGGGAACCTGACCCAGGAAAAAGTTCTGGACATCCGGGTGTTAAAGGAAAAAGTTGGTGATCGGATCTGTATTTTTGACAATATCAATCCCAATGGCCCCCTGCTGATTGGCAAACCCGAAGCGGTGGCCAAGGAAACCCTTGCCCACCTTAATCGAGCAAAAGGGATGAGTGGGTATATTTTTTCCACGGCAGGGACATCTTCCCCCTATACGCCCAAGGAAAATTATCTGGCCATGGACAAAGAAGTGATCAATTTCCAGTGGAACTGATAATAAAAATTAAAACAAAAACAGCATTACCATAGAATTCAAACAAGTGTGACACGGAGGCAATAAAAATGGCAATATCAGATATCTTAAATGCAGTAGTGGAATTGGATAGAATTGCAGTGGTGGAAAATGTAAAGACTGCTATCATCGATGGGGTTCCCTTTGATGATATTTTAAATAAAGGTCTCATTGCCTCCATGGATGTGGTGGGTGAAAGATTTTCAAACGGGGACATTTTTGTTCCTGAAATGCTCCAGGCAGCCAAAGCCATGCAGGCAGGATTGGAGGTTTTAAAACCCCATCTAACCTGCGATGTGCTGACACAAAAAGGGACTGTCATCATTGGCACAGTCAAAGGGGATCTCCATGATATTGGAAAAAATCTGGTGAGCATGATGGTGGAAGGTGCCGGATTCAATGTGGTTGATTTGGGCGTGGACGTGGACATCGAAAAATTTGTAAGTCTGACTCAGACCCATAATGCTGATGTGGTCTGTCTGTCAGCACTTTTGACCACCACCATGCCGACAATGGCAAAAATTGTCGAAGCCTTTAAAGAAAGCGGCCTGAAAGCAAAAATCATCATTGGCGGAGCACCGGTAACAGATGCCTATGCCCGGCAGATCGGTGCTGACGGCTTCAGCGACAATGCCCCCGGAGCTGTTGAGCTGATCCGCAGACTGATTGCTGCCTGACCTTTTTGCTTATTGCATAAAAAATTATCCAAAGGAGAATTAAACAATATGAACCGTGTACTTTTTAACATTGACCGGGAAGTTCTGGACCAGATCCATACCAATTCCCTGGAACTTTTAAAGGAAAGCGGTATTCGGTTTCCAAACCAGGAAGCCCTGGAGATTTTTAAACGCCATGGATTTAAAATTGACGGAGAAATGGTATTTTTCCAGCAAAAGGATATTGAAAAAGCCCTTGAAACAATACCCGAGACGTTTGAACTGCATGCCAGAAACACGGCAAACAGCTTTTTGATAGGGGACGACAGCTATCGAATGGCACCGGGTTACGGCCCTCCTTTTATTATCGAGACCTCGGGTGAAATGCGGCCTGCCCTGCTTGCTGACACACAAAAGTTCTGTAAACTTGTCCAGACATCCAAAGCCCTTGATTTTAACAGTTCCATCGTGGCCCAGCCCAATGATGTCCCCCCCCAAACCGCCCATCTGGATATGCTGTTGTCAACCATATTGCTAACGGATAAGCCCCT
>JAOZRF010000071.1:7770-9921 GCA_029940245.1 Desulfobacula sp. | reverse complement strand
CCGCCGTCGTCAAGGTGATGGACCATATAAAACAGATAAAGGCGCCCACGAGTCCCAAAGCGCCGATAACACCAGACATACCGATTCTTCTAAAATTGTTAATGAACCGGTCCCCATCTTTGGCCAAAAGATAGATGCATAAAATTCCAGCGATTGTCAGGCCCCTGAAAAACAGATATTGCCAGCGATAATTTTGTGGATCGACCATGTAGCGAATGATCAGGGCGCCGAATGACCACAACGTGCCTGCGGTTAATACGGAACATAGCGCTTTTGAGTGAGTCATTGTTGTCATTATTCCTTCTTCCCTTATGATCATTCAGATTCTGACATGTGAGCATCCGGTGACAAAATCTTCATTCTCTCGACCATGTATGTATCAGGAAGGAAAAGATCGGAATAATTGTCAACCAAAATTGTTATTTCTACTTTATCCACTTCTCGTAGAATCATTTTTTTTATATTATCACCTTTTTGTATGTATGCGCATGGTTAAGGTGTTTTTGTTATACAAAGGCCATTTTGAAAATACAATACAATTTAACAGCGACATCAACCTGTAAAAATGGCAATCACCGGATGGAAACGTTCAAGCTGCTTACTGGGTAAGAGATACTTTCAGCAGTTTGACCTGATGGATTATGGAACCATGCTCGGCATGGGTGCCTATCTGCTAAAGCCATAGTATCTTGAGAATTGAAATGCTGATTTATCTGAGATTCAACTTCTGGTAAACACGAAATAGCCATTTCATGCCCCCTTGATTATGATGAATATATTATAAAAATTACACTGGCAAAATGCCCTGTTTTAAGTCTTCAAGCTCATATACTGGAATCAAAAGCTCAAAGTTAAAAAATTTCACATACCAGATACAGGGTTGCCTATATTTGGCCAGGACTGAGCCCTACGAAACAATCTTTCTGGCAAATTCAACAGCTTGCTGCTGAACTGAATCACCTAACGCATCAGGTGTTGTGCATGACCCAATAAAAAGCTCTCCTACATTAATAGCCTTGTGATATTTTTGCATACGTCCAAAAGCAGCAAACATGCCTTCCGCATTATCTTCATATGGCCCGGCTCCTGTTGCAACCAGTGCCTGACGCTGACCATCAATAAGGGATGCGTGATCCGGTTGGTTGGCATTGGTATAAAGACTGTATGTTCTGTCAATTACCGCCTTTATCTGGGCAGAAAATCCCCAAAAATATAAGGAAGAACTAAAGATAACCAATTGTGAATTGATCATTTTATCCAAAATTTCAGGCACATCATCTTTTTGAACACATCCAATGGTATCAGTTTTTTCCTTACACTTTCCGCATCCCATGCATCCTTTCAGGTTTTTAGAATGCAGGTAGATACTATCAACATCGTGGCCCATGCCTGTTAATTCTTCTTCAATCCAGGTTAACACCTTTGCCGTATTTCCTTTTTTTCGAGCACTTCCTTGTAATATGGTGACTTTCATAATATCCCCTTATTTGAATTATCTGTTTTTCATTGCCGACAATCTATGCACAATGATTTTATTTGTCAAATGAATGATCGGGTAGAATCTATTTTCAAAAATCTGCCAAAACCCTTGAAACGGAGGTCGACATTCCCTTATGATTAACATGCTTAAACCCATTGTTTGATAAAATTTTCAATGGCTTTATAAACCCTTTTAACACCCTCCCCTATTAAAATTCCATGCCGATCATAGTCGAATAAATAATATTCTTTGATATCTGATCCCAATCTATCAAATAGTTTAAGCGTTCCTTTGGGATCTACCACAGGGTCTTTTCTGGACTGGACCACAAGGACTGGTTTATTGATGGTTTTAAGCTTTGGTTCCAGGTGCTCCATGAGTTTTTCAAGCTGGCGGATACCGGCAATCGGGTTTCTCACGTAATTGATATGGGGGTTTTCAGGATGATTTTCAATAAATTCTTTTGCAATGGCATCCAGATGAATTGTTTTTATCATGGCATTCCAGGTATCAATAGCCGGGACAAAATATGATCCAAAGTCCTGAAGTCTCATGGGAGGAGCAACAGCAAAAACAGCCTTTATATCATCCACTCTTGTGGACAGCTCCAGCGCAAGCCCGGCACCCGTTGAAAAACCGCCGACAATTATTTCCTTACACGAATGTTTTAT